>JACSRE010000143.1 GCA_014879945.1 Myxococcus sp. | reverse complement strand
GGCCACCCTGCGCACCGGCGTTCCCGGCGCCTCGAACTCGGTGATGATGCGCCTGTTCGGCGATCTGCCGACGCTCGAGGACGAGCTACACCGCGACGTCGAAGCGCAGGCCCTGGCCTCGCTCGAGTCGTCACTGCCGCCCGTCGCGACCGACGATGAAGAGCTGCAGCGGCTGGAGGACGACGTGCGCGCCGAGGCCGCTCGTCGCAGGGCAGCGCGCGAGGCGCAGGGCTCCACGGGCTCCGGCGTGTTCTCGGTGCCGGCGGCGCCGCCGGTCGCCGAGCCGGCAGACGACGCTGGCCTCGACGGAGCTGCGGCCTCGGCAGAAGAGACCTCGTTCGCCGACGTCACCACGCCCCCCGAGGGCGCCAGCGACCCGACCGCGCCCCAGGCCGCGCCGACCTCGCTCGCGCCGCCCGACGGCGCCACCGCCCGCGAGGTGCTCGCCCGCGCCGAGGCCATCGTCTTCGAAGGCCGCGCCGTCTCGCAGGCGCAGCGCCAGGCCGCCGACGTCGTGCATCGCAAGAGCCAGGCCGAGCTCGAGGCGCTCAAGCGCCGCGCCGAGCACGCCGAGTCGCTGGTGCGCCGCGAGCGCGAGGCCCGCGCGGCGCTGGAAGATCAGCTCGAGCAGCTGCGGGAAGAGTCGCGCAGCTACACCGAGCAGCTCGAGGCCGACCGCGTCGAGACCCAGCAGCGCTTCGCCAGCGAGCTCGAGGCGGCCCACGGCGAGGCCAGGCTGCAGCTCGCGGCGAAGGACGACGAGCTCGGCCGGCGCATCGCGGCCCTGGAGCAGGCGCTCATCGAGAAGAACGCGGCCCTGGCCGAGCGCGAGGTGCGCCTCGCCGCCCTCGAGGACCGCGCGCAGCAGGCCGAGCTGAGCCTGGAGGCCGCCAACGCCACGGCCGTCGAGCGCGCCGCCGAGCGCGAGTCGCTGCTCTCGAGCCTGACGCACGAGCAGGACGCCGCCCGCAGCGCCGAAGAGCGCGCCGCGAGGCTCGAGGCCGAGCAGCTCGGCCTCGGGAAGGACCTCGAGGTGGTGCGCGAGCAGCTGGCCCTGGCCGCCGCCCGGGTGAAGGAGCTGAGCACCCAGCTCGACGACGAGCGCCTGGCCAAGATGGAGCTCGACGAGCGGTTCGACGAGGTCTCGGCCCAGCTCACCGGCGCCGTCGCGACCGCCGCCGAGGCGACCGACGAGGCCGAGGTGGCTATCAAGCTCGCGGGTGAGGTCGAGGCCGCGCTGGCGGTGACGAAGACCGAGCTCCAGGGGGCCACCGCCGCGCTCGAGACGGCCCGCGCCGCCCTCGAGGCCGAGCGCACGAAGGCCGCCGAGCGCGCCCACGACCTCGAGGCCTTGCGCGAGGCGCTCGAGACCCAGCGCGCGCGCGCCGACGAGGCCGAAGCCCTCGCGCAGCTGTCGACCGAGCGGCTCAAGGCGCTCGAGCACCGCCAGGTGATGAACCTCGCCCTGCCCGGCCGCCGCGCCCTCGGCCTGCCCCGCACCGGCACCGTGTCGCTCGAGCAGCTCGCCCACCTCGTCTCGACCCTCGCCGCGGCGCAGGCCGACGTCCGGCTCGAGCTCGGCGTGCGCGGGGGCACCCGCACGCTCTGGTTCAAGAAGGGCGCGCTCCACGGGGCCGAGTCGTCGTTCGATCACGAGTCGCTCATCGATCGCGCCCGCCGCGACGGCCTCATCGACGCCCGGCAGGAGGCCGACCTGCGGCTGCTGCGCACCGCGACCGGCCTCGAGCAGGTGGACGCGATGAAGGCGCGCGGGCTGCTGCGGGAGATCGAGACGGTGCCGCTGCTCCAGCGCGCGACCGAGGCGGTGGCCCTCGAGGCCTTCAGCGAAGACACCACCCAGTACCGGCTCTCCGACGAGCCGCCCGGCGCGGCGGTGCTGCTGGTGGCGGTGCCCCGCGCCACCCTGCCCCTGCTCGCCGAGGCCCTGCGCCGCGCCGTGCCCGCCGACGCCCTGCTCGAGACGTTGGGCGGCGCCCAGGCGGTCTGCGTGGCCACCGACCACGACGTCGACCTGCGCGCCATGGGCTTCAACGACAAGGAGCGGAAGATGCTCTCGTGGGTCGATGGCGAGGCCTCGGTCGAAGACCTCACCCTGGCCGCCGGCCTCAAGCAGGAGCACGCCTTCCGCGCCCTGGTGGTCGCCAGGCTGTTGGGCGTCATCGAGGTGAAGCCGCCCGAGAAGCCGGCCCCTGCCCCTTCGGGCGATCTCGACGTGCGCCGCCTCGAGGCCAAGTACGACGAGGTGCAAGACGCCGACTACTTCAGCATTCTGGGCCTGGCGCGGTCGGCCTCGGGAGACGACGTGCAGCGCGCCTTCCGCCGGCTGTCCGAGGAGTTCGACCCCATCAAGTACACCGGCCACCCCGACGCCTCGCTCCAGCAGCGGGCCCAGGTCGTCTCCACCCTCATCGAAGAGGCAGCCCGGGCCCTGGAAGACGAGCGCCGCCGCGCCGAGTACGCCCGGCACCTGCTCGACTGATCTTTCGAGGGGGCAGGTCGCCCGGCTTGGCGAGGGCGGGCACAAGGCGTTACAAAAGAGCCATGGTTCGCGAAATCCTGGTGTGGCCCCACCCCGTGCTCAAGCAGAAGGCCGAGCCCGTCTCGGTCGTCGACGACTCGACGCGCGAGCTGATCAAAGATCTCTTCGACTCGATGTACGCCGCCGACGGCGTGGGCCTGGCGGCGCCGCAGATCGGCGTGCTCAAGAACGTCATCGTGCTCGACACCACGCCGCGCCAGCCCGAGGCCCGGCCCCTGGCCATGGTGAACCCCGAGATCCTCACCTACGAGGGCAAGGTGGAGTACCGCGAAGGCTGCCTCTCGATTCCCGGCGAGGCCGAAGACGTCGACCGCGCGGCCGTCATCACCGTGCGCTTCCAGGACGCCGAGGGCCAGACGCAGACGCTCACCTGCGACGGGCTGCTGGCCATCGCGGTGCAGCACGAGACCGACCACCTCAAGGGCACGATGTTCGTCGACCACATCTCGACGCTCAAGCGCGAGCTGATTCGCAAGCGCATGAAGAAGCTCCAGGCCGCGCAGGAGGCCGAGAAGAAAGAGGCCGCCGCCGAGGCGAAGAAGTCGAAGTCGCGCGCGCGCGCCGAGGCCCGCTGACCGTCAGCTCTTCCCGTTGGCGCCGTTGCCCTTCGGGTGGCTCTTGCCGTTGCGAGCGCCGTCCAGAAACAGCCCGGTGGCGGCCGTGAGGGCGTCGTGCAGGCTGCGGCCCTCGTCCTGCGCCCACTGCACCATCGTCGACATGCAGCCCAGCAGGTAGAGGTCGGCCAGCATCGCCGGGCGCAGCGCGGTGGTGACGACCCCGCGCGCCGAGGCCGCCTCGAGCCGCCGGGCCAGGAGCGCCTTCAACCCCGCCTGCGGCGCGCCAGACTCGATGCGCAGCCCCACCGCCATGGCGTCGACGATCAGGTCGCGCTCGCCCTGCCAGACCCGGTTCATTCCCTCCACGACGGTCTCGAGCACCTGGCTGAGATCGGCGTCGGCCGGCAGCGCCTCGACCGCCGCGCAGATGGGCTGCTCGGTGCGGCGCATCATCTCGGACAGCACGTCTTCCTTGGTGGGGAAGTGGAAGTAGAAGGCGGTGCGGCTGACGCCCGCGACCAGGGTGATGTCGTCGACCCGCGCCTCGCGGAAGCCGTCGCGCCGGAAGATGCCCAGGGCCGCCTCGTAGAGCCGCTGCCGCGTCGCTTCGCGCTGTCGATCTCGACTGGTGTCGGTCACTGGTCTCCCCCACTTCGACGCGGCCGGCCACCGCGCGTGCTGCGGCCCGCTGCGACTCACGTTGCCCAACGACACGTCGGCGAACGCTCAGCGGGGTGTTGGTGCCGACGACCATACCGGCGCCCCGAGAGTGACGCACGTCAACGAGCGATTCTCGCCGCCCGAGAGCCGCGGGTGTGCACGGCCGTGCACGACCGTCAGCGCTTCCTGGGAGGAACGCCGCGCCGGGGGCACAGGTCGGCCACCACGCAGCGATGGCAGGCGGGGCTCCTGGCGTCGCAGACCCGGCGCCCGTGCCAGATGATCAGCTGGTGCGCCTTGAACCAGCGCGCCTCGGGCAGCAGGCGCCGCAGATCGGCCTCGACGTCGTCGGGGTCTTCGTGGCGTGAGAAGCCGAGCCGCTTCGAGAGCCTCAAGATGTGGGTGTCGACCGGGAAGGCGCGCTCGCCGTCGAGGTGAATGGTGACGACGCCGGCGGTCTTGTTGCCCACGCCGGGCAGCTCGGCCAGGGCCGCGCGCGCGGTGGGCACCTGGCCGTGGTGCCGCTCGAGCAGCGCCTTGCCCAGCTTCACCAGGGCCTTCGACTTGTTGCGGAACAGCCCCACCGACTTCAGGTAGCCCTCGAGCACCTGCGGCGTGGTGTCGGCGTAGTCCTGCGCGGTGCGGAAGTCGCGAAAGAGCGCGGGCGTCACCAGGTTGACCCGCTTGTCGGTGGTCTGCGCCGACAGCAGCACCGCCACCAGCAGCTCGAGCGGCGTGGTGAAGTCGAGCTCGATCTTCGCCTCGGGCATCGCCGCGTCGATGCGACGAATCACCTCGAGGGCGCGGGCCTTGCGTTCCTCGACGCGCTCGGCCGCCATCGCTCACTCCACCACGCGTCGGGCGAGGTGGGGGCCCAGGCGGGTCACCACCTCGTAGTGAATCGTCTGCGCCCAGCTCGCCAGCAGCTCGGCGGTGATGCTCTCGTCACCGTCTCTGCCCAGGAGCGTCGCGGTCACCGGCGCCTCGTCGGCCACGGCGTGCGTCACGTCGACGATGAGGTGGTTCATCATCACCCGCCCCAGCACCGGGCAGCGGCGGCCGTTCACCAGCACGTGCGCCTTGCCCGAGGCCAGGCGCGGGTACCCGTCCCAGTAGCCGACCGGCAGCACCGCCACGCGGGTGTCGGCGCCGCAGCGCCAGGTGCAGCCGTAGCCGATGAAGCTCCCCGCGGGCACCCACTTCACCACCTGGCTTTGGCAGCGCCAGGCCAGCACCGGCTGCAGCGCGGGCAGCTCGCCCAGCACCACCTTCGCCGACAGCCGCGTCTCGGTCGACGGCCACAGGCCGTAGAGGCTGATGCCCACCCGCACCACGTCGAAGCGTGACGGCGGCAGCACCAGGGCCGCGGCGCTGGCCGCGAAGTGCCGGGGCGTCGAGGGCGGAATGGATAGGCGGCGCTGCAGCACTTTGAAGGACCGCTCGAAGGCCTCGAGCTGGGTGACCGCGTACGACTGCTCGGTGACGTCCTCGGTGTTGGCGAAGTGGCTCAACACGCCCTTCACCTCGAAGACGTCGCGCGCGGCAGCCAGGCCATCGGCGTCGCCCTGGTCGAGCTGGGCGGCGGTGAAGCCCTCGCGCCCCAGCCCGGTGTCGAGGTGCAGGTGCACCGAGGCCCTGAGGCCCTTCGCGCGCAGCAGGGGCGCCGCGGCCTCGAAGGAGCGATCGGCCACCACCACGTCGACGCCTGCCGCCGCGAGCGCCACCACCTCGCTCGCCGAGGCCGCGCCGATGACCAGCACCGCGCGCCGCGCCGCGCCCTGCGCGGCCTCGAAGGCACGAATCGCCAGGCCCTCGCCGGGGGTGATGACGTAGAGCCAATCGGCCGCGGCGTGCGCGAGCGGGAGCACCTCGGAGAAGCCGTGCCCGTACGCGTTGCCCTTGAGCACCGCGCCCACCTGCCGCCCAGGCCCGGCCACGGCCCGAAACGCCGCGACGTTGGCCCGAAAGGCCGAGGCGGACAGCTCGAGGCGCGAGGACAGCTCACCGGGCGCAGGGACAGGCATGACGGGGTGGCCCTACTAAGAATCAAGCGCGGCGTCGCCCGTGTCGGAGGCGCGACCACCTCACCGTCCGAGAAGCGGCCCACGGCAGGCGGCGCTGCTACGGTTGGCGAAAGATGCGCGCGCAAAGCCCCCTCCTGCTGGTCGTCTTCGCCTCGTGCGCGGCCGCGCCAGTCGAGCGGCTGTCGGTCGAGGCGGTGATGGGCGCGCCCCGGCGTGAGGCCAGGCCGCTCGTCGCGTCGGCGGCGCTGCTCGAGCGGCTCCAGGCCTTCGTGGGGCGGGCCGACGCCGCGCGCGCCCAGACCCCTCGCGGCTCACCGATGCCGGCGGCGCTGGCCGAAGACTGGCGCGTGGTGCTGGAGGACGTGGACGCCCTGACGTCGAAGAACGCCTCGGCCCTCGACCTGGTGCGCGCGCGGCTGTGGCTGCAGACCGCGCTCGAGGCCGACGGGGCCCGCTTCGGTGACGTCCCGATGGACGTCGCCACCCTCGCCCAGCACACCCTCGCGGCCCTCACCCTCAAGCTGGTGACGCTGACGCGGAAGGGGCGGCCGCTGCGCGCGAACCCCGCCGCCTTCAGCTGGCCGGTCGACCCGGTGGTGGTGACGAGCCCCTGGGGCCACCGCACCCACCCCGTGCACGGCGACTACCGCTTCCACGCGGGCGTCGATCTCGAGGCCGATCGGGAGCAGCCCGTCTACGCGGTCGCGCCCGGCGTGGTGGCCTTCGCCGGGTGGAACTCAGGGCACGGCAAGCAGGTGGAGCTCCAGCACGACCCGCACCTGGCGACCCGCTACAGCCACCTCTCGGGGTGGTCGGTGCAGCCTGGCGAGGTGGTGAAGCGCGGCGACGTCATCGGCTTCGCCGGCAAGACGGGCACCGCGACGGGCGTGCACCTGCACTTCGAGCTGCGCCGTGACGGCGAGTCGGTGGACCCCGAGACCGAGCTCCCCGGGCCGGGCGGCGCCTTCATGGTGGAGCGATGAGCGGCGTCGTCGCGCTGCTCGAGCAGCGCGCCTTTCACCGGGCCGACGCCGCGGCGGCGAACACCGCCATCGAAGCGGCCCGCCTCGCCGAAGAGGAGCGCACCGGACAGGCCGCCTTCAGCTACGAGCTCTTCGTGCCGCAGGCCAACGTCGAGGCCTACTTCACCGACCACGCGCTCCCACGGCTGGTGAACTTCCTGCACTGCCGCGGCTTCAAGGCGAGCCGCACCCCCGGCGTCTTCGTCTCGCTCTTCACGCCGGCCGGCCTCTTCTTCATCGAGGGCGGGGCGGTGCTCGAGGTGCTGGCGGCGCTCAAGCACCTGTCGATCGACGAGGCGTTCCGCCGCTACGGCGACGGCGGCCCCGGCGACCCGAAGCTCCTGGGCGTCTGATGGGGGCAAAGACAAAGGGCCCCGCACCTGCGCGCGGAGCCCCTGGCTCGACGACGACGCCCGAGACCTCAGAGCGTGTCTTTGAGCTCCTTGGCCGGCCGGAAGCCGATGGTCTTGGTGGCCTTGAGCTTCATCAGCTCGTTGGTCTGCGGGTTGCGAATGCGCCGCGCCTTGCGGGTGCGGATGCTCCAGGTCCCGAAGCCCGGGTAGCTGAAGCGCGCGTCGGCCTTCACGGCCTTACCGATGTTGTCGAAGACCACGTCCATCAGATGGGCCGCGTCCTTCTTGGTCAACCGCGTCTGCTGCGCCACCGCCTCGACCAGCTCTGCCTTCGTCATGTGAACCCTCCCGAGTCGCAGCCGCCGCTGCGAGGGGCGCGTGAATACCAGAGGAAAATCAACGGCGTCAATGATATACAGAAATACGGTACAGCGAAATCCCATGTCTGATCAGCGAGCGGGCGCGCGCGATCGGCAGCTGACCGCAAGGCCGCGACGTCGCTGGCCCTTCTTGCACGTTCGTGATCGCCGCGCAGCCTCGATCGATCGACGCATGGGGGTGCTGGTGGCGGTGCTGCTGGGGGCCTGCGCGCGGGCGCCGCCGGTGGTGGTGGCCGAGGCGCCGCGCGAGGTGTGGGTCGACGCCTTCGCGCCCGAGGGCGGTGACGGGAGCCGGGCCGCGGCGCTCAAGCAGGTGCCCGTGCTGGGCGCGGCGGCCCACCTCCACCTGCGCAGCGGGCTGTACCGGGGGCCCTTCGTCTTTCCTCCAGGCAGCCAGGTCGAGGGGCACGGCGAGGTGGTGCTCTTCGACGAGGGCGCAGGGCCGGTGGCGACCTCGGAGGGGCCGCTCTCGCTGCGACGCCTCTCGGTGCAGGGCGGGCGCGTCGGAGTGTTGGCGAACGCGCCGCTGGTGCTGGAGCAGGTGAAGTTCTCGGGCCACCGGGTGGCGGCCGTGCAGGTCATCGACGCCGGCGTCACCGGCCAGCAGCTCGAGGTCAGCGCCCGCGTCGACGGCGTCATCGGCCTCGACGCCACCAACGCCTCGGTGTCGCTGCGCGCGGTGAAGCTGCTGGGTCCGCTCGCCCAGGGCGTTCGCGCGAGGGACTCGGCGGTGGCCCTGGCGCAGGTGACGAGCGAGGGCCCGGCGACCGCGGTGCAGACCCTCGGCGGCGCCCTCGAGCTCGATGGGCTGCGCGCGGCGGGCGGCATGCGGACGGCGATCTCGGTGACGGGGACGCGCGCCAGGCTCTCGGGCCTCGAGGTGACGGGGCACGAGTACGCGGTGCTGGGGCGGGGCGGCGAGCTGCAGGTCGACGGGCTCGTGGCGCGCGGGCCGCAGCGCGGCGGCGTGTCGATGCTCGACGCGGCGGTGCGGCTGTCGAAGGTGACGGTGGAGCGCGCGGGCGGGCTCGGCGGCGCCCAGCTGATGGGCTGCACGTCGCAGGTGCAGTCGCTGACGGTGCGCGACACCCAGGCCTGGGGGCTCTTCGTCCGCAAGGGCCGGGCGACCGTCACCGAGCTGACGGCCGAGGGAATTCGCGGCGAGCCCGGCGTCGACGGCGCCATGGGCCTGGGTGACGCGCTGCACGTCCGCGACGCCGAGGTCGAGGTGGCGCGGCTGGTGGCGCGGGGCCTCGACGGCGCGGGCCTCTACGCGTCGAGCTTCGCGGTGGTGAAGGCGGGCTCCCTCGAGGTGTCTGGCGCGGGCACCGGCGCGGTGGTGGTCGATCGAAAGAGCGTGGTGACGGTGGAGCGGGTGACGTCACGCGGCAACCGCGGCCCGGCGCTGGCCGCCCCGGAGGACGGGCTGCTCTCGGTCGACGTCCTGGACGCGCAGGGCGGCGACGTGACGGTGTGGGCCGACTGCGCCACCGGCTCCTTCGTCACCGTGAAGGCCGTGGCGCCCGGCACCGAGCTGCCGCGCCTTCGGTGCCTTCAGGGGCCGCTGCGCCCGCAGTGAGGTGGGAGGGCGCGCGGTGGAACGGCGCTCGAGCGGAGCGGTGGCGCGCGGCTCGCGCCTGCACGCCTTGAACCGGCGCGCTCGTTCGCCCTGGCCGCTGCTCTCGTCTGCGTCAGCCTCGCCGCCACCTCTGACGAGGGGTCACGCGCGGCGTGCCGGGACATCCCTGGGCCTTTGTAACGTGGAGGCTGCGCGCAGCACGTCTCTCGCGCGCGCACGGGACTTCGCGACGGCGCTCCAGCGGTCGCCAGCCGCACCGATCGACGGGTACTCATCGACGAGTCGATGGTGTCGACGGTGCCGCCGGCCACGTCGTGCACGACCGTCGCGAAGCGGAGCGACGCGACCGCGGCGCAGCGTCCAGGGTGCCCGCCAGCCTTTGGACAGCGGCCATCCGACGCGCCACCGGCGGGCCGCCGAAGAGTCACCGCCGCGGCGGCGCTGCACCGGAGCGCCTCTGACTATCAGGCGCTGCACGACGACGAAGACGACCGCGCTCTCCGGACCTCTGCCTGCAGCGGCAGCACGACTGGTGCGCGGCCGACGAGAGGCATCGCGACGGCGCTGCGCGGCGATCGCTCGTGCGTTCCGACGCCTCGACGATCCACCCTGCACCGAGCGGCCAGCGTCGCGCGTCGGCTGCGCAGCGCCAGCGCGGGGCAGGCGCTCCCACGCTCGACGAGCTCAGCCCGCGTCGCGCATCGCTTCTGGGTTCGCGACGGCGCCCGGCCCCGCCGGCGTCGCGTGCCGCTCCAGGAAGCGCACGATGGGTGGGTACACGTCACGGTCGGCGTCGCGCCCGACGATCAAGTCTCCGTGGCCGTACTCGACCGCGTGCCCGAAGGCAGTGCCGACGCGCACCAGCTCCTTGTCGTGCGCCTGGAGCTCCGCGAAGAAGCGCTCGGTGACGTCGAGCGGCGCGAGGTGATCGACGCTCCCGCCCACCACCAGCGTCGGCACCTCGGTCAGCGCGAGCGCCGGCGCCCGCAGATCTTCCCCGGTCGCCTCGCTGGTGAGCTGGCCGCTGACGATCCACCGCCCGAGCTGCCCCAGCACGCCGCGCCAGAGATCGGCGAAGACGTTGGCGAGCAGGTAGCGCTGCTCGACGCCGTCGATGTTCGAGACCCGCGCGGTGATGCGCGCCACCCGGGGCGGAGGAAAGAGCCCCGCGATGGGCGCGAACAGCGTCGAGAGCACCCGCGCCGGGAAGCGGCCCGCCGGAGAGAGCGCCTGCGCGAGCCGGAGCGCGCGGGGGAAGAAGGCGCTGTTGCGGAAGAACAGCGGGCTGCCGATGGTCACCAGCGCCGCGAGCCGGCCCCTGGCCTTGCGCGCCGAGGCCAGCACCCCGATGACGCCGCCCAGCGAGTGCCCCACCCACAGCACCTGCGCCTGGCCCGTCTGGGCCCGCACGGCGTCGAGCACGGCGGGCACGTCGAGGTCGATGTGATCGTCGACGCACACCTCGGCGAACTCCGGCTCGGGCGCGCGGCTGCGCCCGGCGCCGCGACAGTCCATCGTGAAGACGAGGAAGCCGGCGTCGGCCAGCACCCGGGCCAGGTGGGCGCGCCCGCGGAATTCGAAGAAGGCGTGGTTGTTTCCCAGCCCATGGCACAGCACGACGGGCTGGGCGAAGCGCTGCTGCGTCGGCGGCCGAAACCACAACGACAGCGACCAGCCGTCGGCGGTGGGCACGCGCAGGAGCCGGGGGCGGTCGGCGAGGTGATAGGCGACCCGCGCCCCTGTCACCCACAAAACGAGCAGCGCGACCGTCGCGACGACGATGATCAGCAGCGTCATGGCGAGGGCTGGTATGGTCCGCGCGGCATGAAGCTGCGCGACCTGATGTTCGTCCTGCCGAACCTCTTCACGGTGTCGTCCATCTTCTGCGGGTTCTACGCGATGACCCTGTGTACGGGCGAGGCCGGCCCGACGCAGCTGTACCAGGCGGCGCTGGCCATCTTCTTCGGCATCTTCTTCGACGGCTTCGACGGCCGCGTGGCGCGGCTGACCAAGACCCAGAGCCTCTTCGGCCAGGAGCTCGACTCGCTGGCCGACGTGGTGACCTTCGGCGCCGCGCCCTCGCTGCTCATCTTCAAGTGGGCCCTGCAGCCGCTGGGCATCGTCGGGCTGTTCGGCGCGTTCCTCTTCGCGGCCTGCGGCGCGCTGCGCCTGGCGCGCTTCAACGTGCTGGCCATTCGCTCGCCGCACGGCGGCGCCTCGCGGTTCTTCGTGGGCATGCCGATCCCCTTCGCGGCGGGCGGCCTGGTCTCGATGGTCATCGCCTTCCAGGCGGCGCGCGGGGGTGAGCTGCCCGACGCGCTGCGCTGGCCGGTGTTCGGCGCGGTGACGTTCCTGGCGCTGCTGATGGTGTCGACGGTGCGCTACCGCACCTTCAAGGACCTCAAGCTCTCGAAGCGCTCGATGATGGTGCTGGCCTTCATCCTCGCCGGCGGCGTGTTCATCGCCACCCGGGTGCACCCGGCCACGGTGCTGGTGGCGTACTTCGGGCTGTACCTCGTGTCGGGGCTGATCGAGTCGGTGCTGCTGCTGCGGAGGTACCTGGTCGACAAGAAGGCCGAGGCGCTCGCGTCGGTCATCGACGAAGACGACGAGGACGACGAAGCCGACGCGGTGGACGAGCAGGAAGTGCTCTAGGGCCGTCGTGCGAATCGAGACGCTCTGCACCGGCGACGAGCTGCTGACGGGCCTCACCGCCGACACCAACAGCCGCTTCTTCCAGAGCCTGCTGCTCGAGCGCTGCGGCCTCACGGTGCGGCGCTCGACGGTGGTGGGCGACACCCGCGACGACCTGGTCGAGGTGCTCGACGCCCTGGCGGCGCGCTGCGACGTGGTGCTGGTGTCAGGCGGGCTTGGCCCCACCACCGACGATCTCACCATCGAGTGCGCGGCCGAAGCGGCGGGCGTGGGGCTGCGAGAAGACGAGCGCGTGATGGAGCACATCCGCGCGCGCTTCGCCCATCGCGGCATCGCGCTCACCGAGAACAACCGGCGCCAGGCGCGCGTCCCCGAAGGCAGCGAGGCGGTGCTCAACGCCGAGGGCTCGGCGCCGCTCATCATCCAGCGACGAGGCCGCTGCACGCTCTTCTTCGTGCCCGGCGTGCCGCGGGAGTACCGGCACCTGGTGGGCTCGTTCGTCATCCCGCGGCTCGAGGCGATGACCGCGGCCTCGCGCGTCGGCGTCACCCGGCTGAAGGTGCTCAAGACCATGGGCGTGCCCGAGTCGCACCTCGACGCGAAGGTGCAGCCGCTGCTGGCCCGCCACCCCGGCGTCACCTTCGGCTACCGCACCCACGCGCCCGAGAACCACCTCAAGCTGTTGGCGACGGCTCCAGACGCGGCGCAGGTCGAGGCGCTGCTACAGGCCGCGGAGCGCGACGCGCGGGCAGTGCTCGGTGACACCGTCTTCGGCGCCGACGAGCAGACGCTCGCGGGCGTGCTGGGAGCGGCGCTGCTGGCGAAGGGGCTCTCCCTGGGGGTCGCCGAGTCGTGCACCGGCGGCCTCGTCAGCGCCGCCTGCACCGAGGTGCCCGGCGCCAGCGGGTGGTTCGTCGGGGGCGCGGCGACCTACGCGCCGAGCGCCAAGGCGACGTGGGCGAAGGTGGCGCCGGCGCTGATGGAGACACACGGCGTCGTCTCTGCCCAGGTGGCCGAGGCCCTGGCGCTGGGCGTGCGCGAGGTGTTGGGCACGTCGTGCGGCCTCTCGGTGACGGGCTACGCGGGGCCCGCTGGCGGCGACGCCGTCAACCCGGTGGGCACCGTCTTCGTCGGGGTCGCGACGCCGGCCGGCGTCACGGTGGAGCAGCACCGGTTCGGTGGAGATCGCGCGCGCGTTCGGTCGTTCGCCGCCGCCACCGCCCTCGATGCGCTGCGGCGAAGCCTGCCACGCCCGGGCTGAGCCCCGGCGCGTCGTGTCCAGAGGCCTCGCTGAGGCGCTACAGCGGGAACCCGAGGCCCAGCTTGAGGCCGGGGTAGCCGAGCTCGACGCGCAGGGTGATGGTGTCGGTGAGGCGGTACATGATGCCCAGCTGCGCGACGATGCCGGCGCCGATGGCGCTGCAGAAGCCGCCCCAGCACCAGTCGCCCAGGAAGCGCAGCTCGAGGGCCGCGCCCAGCTTCAGGTAGCCGGCGAACTTCTGCGAGAAGTGCAGCGCCCACATCAGCTCGATGGGAATGCCGATGGCCGCGCCGAACCGAGACGCGCCCAGCACGTACAGGTCGGCGCCGATCTCGACGCTGAACGAGTCGTTGATGGTGGGCACGAAGCCGTCGTGCAGAATCGGCTGCAGGTAGCGGCCGCCGACGCTGAAGGGCACCCCGCCGTAGCCGAAGTACCCGGCGGGGAAGCCGACGAAGAGCGAGATCATCGGGTGGCGCCGCTGGGGGCTGGCGTCAGACAACGAGCCGGGGCCACGCAGGCTGGGGTCGAGGCTGCCGCTGCTGCTGGCGGGCTTGTCCTCGTCGGCGAGCGCAGACGTGGCGGTCAAGCTGGCGCAGACGAGGGCTGCTGCGAGGACGAACGAGCGCATGAAGTCTCCCTGGAGCGGAACCGGCGGGGCCGACAGTATCGCGACGCCTCGGGCGCCGAGCCACAATCGTGAGTAGAGGAGCCCTCATGAGCCCCCGTCGCCTCTTCGTCGCAGGAGCCACCGGCGCCGTCGGCCGCGTGCTCGTTCCCATGGCCGACCGCAACGGCGTCGCGGTGGTGCCGCACGTGCGCCCCCAGAGCGCGTCCACCCTGTCACACCCGTCTGCGGTGGCCATCGACCTCTCTGACGAGGCGCTCCCGAAGGCCATGGCCGGCTGCACCACCGTCGTGCAGCTCATCGGCACCATGCGCAAGCGCTTCGCGAAGGGTGACACCTACGAGACTAGCGACATCGGCACCACGCGGCTGCTGGTGGAGGCCGCGAAGAAGGCCGGCGTGGACCACCTGGTGCTGCTCTCGTCGGTCGGCGCCGGCCGCCCGCTGGGCGCGTACCTGCAGGCCAAAGCGAAGGCCGAGGCGCTGGTGCGAGACAGCACTCTGGCCTTCACCATCGTGCGGCCCTCGGCGTTCGAAGACCGTGAAGGCCAGGCGATGCCGGGGCTGCGCGCGGCGACGAAGCTCTTGGGCCTGGCGAGGTACCAGCCCATCACGCTCGCCGAGCTGGCCTCGGCGCTGCTGCACGTCGCGAAGGAGCGCGCGCCCGTCGGGGTCGCGCTCGAAGGCACCCCGCTGTGGGAGGTGGTGAACACCGCGGCCCCGCTGCGCTGACGAGTCACTTCTTCTTCGGGCGCTTCGCCGACGGCCGGGGCGCTGAGGGCTTCGGGCCGAGCTGCTCCACGCGCACGGTGGCGCCGCTCTTCGAGAGCGCCGCGTGCATGAAGTCGGCCTCGGGGCGCGTGCCCTCCCACACCACCGCGGGCAGCCGCGCCAGGGCGCTGGCCACCTCGGCCTCGCTGGCGTCGAGCACCTTCGCGAGCACGCTCCAGGCCTTCCCGCCGCGGGGCACCGCGTCCACGAGGACCTTGAAGCGACCGTGCCGCACCATCAGCGCCTGGCGCGCCGCGGGCATGGGGAGCCCCACGCTCTGCGCCTCGAAGCCGTGCCCGCAGCCACACGCGAAGGACTCGGCCCACCGCAGGCTGCCCTTGACGAGCGCCTGCTCCACGACGAGGTCTCCGGCCTTGCGGCACGCCGCGCAGACGGTGGGCAGGGACGCGGCGAGCGACATGGGTGAAGCGTAGCGCGCCGCCGGCCGTTCTCGGCACCCGAGAATCGCCTGGTGCGTCCGCGCTCGTCCGCCACGCCGACCGCGCAGGTGGCTGATCGCGCGGCGCCAGCCCGTCGGCACCGGCCTTGCTCCGCGCTGCGCGCAAGGGGGCGGGTGATGAACGGTGACTGGTTCGAAGCGAGCGAGGTGCTGGAGCCGAAGAAGCCGACGCGGGGCGGCAGCGAGGCGCAGGCGCGGCTGCGGCGGCTGGGGGCGGCGGCGCTCACCGACGTGGAGCTGCTGACGGTGCTGGGGGGCGCGCGCAGCGAGGCCGAGGTGACGCCGCTGTTGACGCACGGGCTGGCGCACCTGCTCGAGGCCCCGGAGCTCTCGTTCGAGCTGGCCCCGGTGTTGACCGCGCGGCTGCTGGCCTCGGTGGAGCTGGCGCACCGGCTGCCGCACCGCAAGCTCGAGCGGCCGCGCCTCTTCACCCCCCACGCCATCGCCGCCTGGGCGCGCACCCAGCTGGTGCAGCGGCGGCTGGAGGAGACGTGGGTGCTCTCGCTCAACACCCGCAACGTGCTGCTGCGCTTCGATCGCGTCGCGACGGGCGGCGTCGACCACTGCGTCATCGACGCGCGCGAGGCGCTCGCCCCCGCGGTGGCGTGCCGGGCCAGCGGGCTGGTGCTGCTCCACACCCACCCCGGCGGAGACCCGGAGCCCTCGACCCAGGACGTGGCGATGACGCGCAGGCTCAAGGCGGCCGCGCAGCAGCTCAACATCACCCTGCTCGACCACCTGGTGCTGGCCGAGACGGGCTACCTGTCGATGCTCGAGAAGGGCCTGCTCGACGGCGCGCGAGGCGCGGCGGTGCTGCGGCGCCCGATGCTGGCCGACGAAGACGATTGACCTGCGATCGATGGGGGTGCACATGCGAGCAGTGTCAGCCGATCTGCCGTTCTTGAGCGAGATGACGAAGGGCCTCGACGCGTTCGGCCTCTCGTCGTTCCGGCACGGGCAGGCCCAGGTGATGAGCTCGGTGCTGTCGGGCCGCAACACGGTGGTGGTGATGCCCACCGGCGCCGGCAAGTCGCTGTGCTACCAGCTGCCGGCGACGCTCCTCGACGGCGTGACGGTGGTGGTGTCACCGCTGATCGCACTGATGCAGGACCAGGTCGAGAGCCTCTCGGCGCGGGGCATCTCGGCGGCGTTCATCAACTCCACCCTGAGCGAGGGCGAGCGCGCCGAGCGCCAGCGCACGCTGCGGGCCGGGGGCTACAAGCTGGTGTACGTCGCGCCTGAGCGCTTTCGCAGCGAGGCCTTCGTCTCGGCGCTGCTCGAGGCGCGCGTGGCCCTCTTCGCCATCGACGAGGCGCACTGCATCTCGCAGTGGGGCCACGACTTCCGCCCCGACTACGCGCTGCTGGGGCAGGTTCGAAAGCGGCTGCGGCCGCCGCGCACGGTGGCGCTGACCGCGACCGCGACGCCCGAGGTGCGTGACGACATCGCGCGCGTGCTGCTGATGAAGGAGCCCAACGTCTTCGTGGCGGGCTTCGATCGCCCCAACCTCTTCCTCGACGTGGTGAACGTCACCGGCGAAGACGACAAGAAGCGCGCCAGCGCCGAGCTCGCCCGCGAGGGCAGCGGCATCATCTACTGCGCGACGCGCAAGCAGGCCGAGGGGCTGCACCAGGCGCTCACCACGAAGAAGGTGGACGCGCTGCTGTACCACGCGGGCATGCCCGACGAGGCGCGGCGCGAGGCGCAAGAGGCGTTCATGGCGCGGCCCGACGCCGTCGCGGTGGCGACCAACGCCTTCGGCATGGGCATCGACAAGCCGGGCATTCGCTTCGTCGCGCACGCCGGCATTCCACGCGCGGTCGAGGCCTACTACCAGGAGATCGGCCGCGCCGGCCGCGACGGCCACCCGGCGCACGCGGTGCTCTTCTTCAACCACGCCGACGTCTACACCCAGGAGCGGTTGATTCAGTCGAACCACCCGCCGGCCACCCTCTTCCGCGACCTGTGGCAGGTGCTGCGGCAGGAGTCGACGTTTCAGCGGGGCGTGCACCAGCTCGCGGCGCAGCTGGGCTCGAGCGAGTTCGAGGTGTCGGCGGCGCTGAAGGTGCTCGAGCGCGAGGGGCTCCTGGCGCGCGGGAGCCGGGGCGAGGGCCGCTACGGCATCACCATTCTCCCCGACTCGGCCGGGCACCACCCGCGCAGCCCCGAGGTGAAGGCGCTGTGGACGGCGCTGCTGGCGGCGTTCCCGGTGGGGGTGAAGGGCTCGACCGAGCTCTCGGTGCTGGGCCGGCGCAGCGGCCTCGACGAGGAGCGCATTCGCCACGGGCTCTCGGCGCTCGAGCGGGCCGGCAGCATCACCGTGCAGCGGCCGTTCGCGGGGCGCACCATTCAGGCGCTCAAGGACGAGCCGTGGGACGCCCTGGGCGTCAACCTCGAGCGCCTGCGCGCGCAGGAGCGAAGCCAGCTGCTGCTCCTCAAGCGCATGACCGAGTACGCGTACACCAGGCGCTGCCGGCGCGGCTTCCTCTTGCGCTACTTCGGCGAAGAGACGCCGTGGGGCCAGCAGTGCGGCGGCTGCGACGTGTGCGAGGGCAGCCGCGTGAAGGTGCCCGCGAGGTCGACCAGCCGCGCCGACGCCCCCACCCTCGGCGCCACCGCCCTGCCCGGCCAATACAGCGTGCTCGCGGTCGAGGAGCTCAAGCGCTTTCGCCGCGAGCTGTCGGCCGACCTCGGGGTGCCGCCCTTCATCATCTTCAACGACGCGACGCTGTACGGGCTCGCGGCGGCGCTGCCCACCACGCGCCCTGAGTTCTTGCGCATCAAGGGCACCGGCGAGGCCAAGTGGGAGCGCTTCGGCGCGAAGGTCACCCAGATCTGCCTGATGGCGCGGGCCGCGGGCGACGTGGCGCAGCCGATGGCCGAGTCGGTCGTCAAGCGCCGCGCCCGACGGGCCTGAGGCGCCCGCCTCGGCGCGGTGCGCTGCCGTCAGGCTTCGCGCCGGCGCCTGCGCTCACTCCACCGTCACGCTCTTGGCGAGGTTGCGCGGCTGATCGACGTCGGTGCCCCGCAGATCGGCCACGTGGTACGCGAGCAGTTGCAGCGGCACGGTGGCGATGATGGGAGCCACCAGCGCGCTCGACCTGGGGATCTCGATGAAGTGGTTGGCGAGCGACCTGGCGTGCTCGTCGCCCTCTTCGACCACGGCGATGACCTGCCCGCCGCGCGCGCGCACCTCTTCGATGTTGCCGATGATCTTCTCGTAGTGCACGTGCGGCTCCGACGGCGCCACCACCACCACCGGCAGCTTCTCGTCGATGAGCGCGATGGGCCCGTGCTTCATCTCGCCGCCGGCGTAGCCCTCGGCGTGAATGTACGAGATCTCCTTCAGCTTCAGCGCGCCCTCGAGCGCCACCGACTGCATGGGCCCGCGCCCGAGGAAGAGGAAGTCTTGCGCGTTGAGGTAGACGCGGGCGATCTCCTTCACCTTCGCCTCGGTCTGCAGCACCTGCTCGACGAGCTTGGGCACCTGCGACAACAGCTCGAGGTGGCGCTGGGCCTCGGTGGCCGACAGGGTGCCCTTCACCCGCCCGAGCTTGATGGCCAGCAGGTAGAGGCCGGCCAGCTGCGTGGTGAAGGCCTTGGTCGAGGCCACGCCGATCTCGGGCCCGGCGTTGGTGAGCACCGTGAAGTCGGCCTCGCGCGTCATGGCCGAGCCGATGACGTTGCACAGCGTCATGGTGGTGGCGCCGCGGCTCTTCGCCTCGCGCATCGCGGCCAGGGTGTCGAGCGTCTCGCCCGACTGGCTGATGGCCACCGCCAGCTGCCCAGGCTTGACGATGGGGTCGCGGTAGCGGAACTCCGACGCCAGCTCGACCTCGACGGGAATGCGCGCCAGCGACTCGATCATCCACTTGCCGGCCAGGCCCGAGTGGAACGAGGTGCCGCAGGCGAGAATCCACACGCGCTCCATCGACTTCACCTGCGCGTCGGTGAGGTTCCAGCCGTCGAAGTGCACGTCTCCTTCGCTGCGCAAGACCCGGCCGCGCAGGGTGTCGGCGATCGCTCGAGGCTGCTCGATGATCTCCTTGTGCATGAAGTGCTTGTGGCCGCCCTTCTCGGCCATGCCGGGCGTCCAGTCGATGCGGGTCGTCTTGCGCTGCACCGGCGCGCCGGCCTTGTCGAACTGGGCGATGCCCTCTCTGGTGATGACGGCCAGGTCGCCGTCCTCCATGAAGACGACGTCGCGGGTGTGCTCGAGCAGCGCGGGCACGTCAGAGGCCACGAAGTTCTGGCCCTGCGAGAGGCCGAGCACCATGGGCTGCGACTCGCGCGTGCAGATGAGCTGGTTGGGCTCGGCGCCGGTGACGACGACCAGCGCGTAGGTGCCCTTCACCCGGGCCGTCGCGCCGCGCACCGCGTCCTTGAGCTGCTTGCCGGCCTTCAGCTCTTCGTGAATGAGGTGCGCGAACACCTCGGAGTCGGTCTCGCTCGAGAACGCGTGCCCGCGGGCCTTGAGCTCGGCCTTGAGCGCGAGGTGGTTCTCGATGATGCCGTTGTGCACCACGCTGACGCCCTCGAAGGTGTGCGGGTGCGCGTTGTCGTCGGACGGGCGGCCGTGCGTCGCCCAGCGGGTGTGGCCGATGCCGACGGTGCCTCTGGGCTGCTCGGCGGTCACCTTGCCGGCGAGGTGCTTGAGCTTGCCGGTCGCGCGCAGCACCGTGAGGGTCGCGCCGTCGAGCACCGCGACGCCTGCCGAGTCATAGCCGCGGTACTCCAGCCGCTTGAGCCCCGCCACCAACACCTCTGCCGCCTGCTTGTCTCCGACGTAGCCAACGATGCCGCACATGGTGTTCTGCTTTCTGGGCCCTCGTGGTGTCGAGGCGCCCGGTCATCTCGAACTGCGTGCCCCGAAGGGCCTTCCCGGTTCAGCGGTTCGACTTCAGGCCCGCCAGCACCTTGCGGCGGCGCTCGGCCCAGCCCTCTTTGATGGTCTGCGGCGCGCGCGAGAGCGCCAGGGCCTGCGCCGGCACGTTCTCGGTGATGGTGCTGCCCGCCGCCACGAAGGCCCCATCGCCGATGGTGACGGGCGCCACCAGCTGTGTGTCGGAGCCGATGAAGACGCCGTCGCCCAGCACGGTCTGGTGCTTGTCCACGCCGTCGTAGTTGCAGGTGATGGTGCCCGCGCCGATGTTGCAGCCGGCGCCGATCTCGGCGTCGCCCAGGTACGCGAGGTGGTTGGCCTTGCTGCCCTTCTTCAGGCGCGTCTTCTTGGTCTCGACGAAGTTGCCGACGTGCACGCCCTCGTCCAGCACGGTGCCGGGGCGCAGCCGCGCGAACGGGCCCACGTGACAGCGGGGCCCCACCACCGCCTCTTCGCAGACCGAGTACGGCTTGACCTCGGTGCCGTCGCCGATGGTGGAGTGGGTGAGCACCGAGCCCTGGCCGATGACGACGCCGCTGCCAATCTCACACTCGCCCGAGATGGTGACGTTGGGCCCGATGACGGTGTCGGGGCCGATCTCGACGCCCTCGTCGATGAAGGTGGACTGGGGGTGCTGCAGCGACACCCCGGCCTTCATGTGCCGCCGGTTGATGCGCGCCCGCAGCAGCTCGGCCCGCTCGGCCAGCTCCGCGCGGTCGTTGACGCCCTCGACCTCACGCGCGTCGGCCTCGACCACCACGACTTCGCCCAGGGCGGCGGCCTTCGCCACGATGTCGGTGAGGTACAGCTCGCCCTGCGCGTTGGCGGGCGTGAGCGTCTCGAGCGCGCCCCACAAGAAGCGCGCGTCGGCGATGTAGAGGCCGGCGTTGATCTCGGTGATGAGGCGCTGCTCGGGCGTGGCGTCTTTGTGTTCGACGATGCCCTCGACCCGCCTCCCAGCCCCGCGCAGCACCCGGCCATAGCCGGTGGCGTCGGGCGGCTTGCACGTCACCATCGCGAGCGGGCCCTTGCTGGCGCGGTACACCGAGACGAGCCTGGTGAGGGTCTCGGCCGTCAGGAGCGGCACGTCTCCCATGAGGATGAGGACGGCGCCGGTGAACCCGGTGAGGCAACCACGCGCCGCGGCGACCGCATCGCCGGTGCCCCGCTGCTGCTCCTGAACCGCGAACGCGAGCGCCTGGCCCTCGAAGGCCTTGCTCATGGTCGCGCGAACCTGCTCGCCCTGATGGCCGATGACGGCGACGACCTGCTGACAACCAGACTCGAACGCGCGGGTGATGGGGTACCAGGCCAGCGGACGACCCAGAATCGGGTGCAGCACCTTGGCGGTCACGGACTCCATGCGCGTGCCTTTTCCGGCACAGAGCACGACGGCGGCGAGCGGTGGGTTCATGTGGGCCGGTCTGTCAGACAGCGGCCCTCGAAATCAACGGCACAAGCGCCAGGACGGTCAGCTCAGCGTCGAGACCGCCGGCGTCTGCAACACCACGCGCACCGCGGGCTTCTCGGTGGCCGCTTTGACCTGCACCTGCATCACCCCGGTGCCCAACAGGGCGCCGATGGCAAAGCGGGGCTTGATGAAGGTGGTGGTTTCCATGGCTTCTTCTCCGTCACGTTTCGCCCAGCGGCCTGAGTCGAAACCCTGCATGACGCACCTTGTCAGCAAGGGACATGCCTGTCAGGCCATGCCCGCTATTCCGAGTGGTTAGAACGCCGAGTCCGACCGGCGCCCTGTGACAGGCATGGCACCCATGCCACACCTGCCTGCAACGTAGGCACAGACCCGCCACAGCCGGGGCAGGTGAAGGAATCTGTCGAGCCGCTTCACCCTTGTCTGGCCACACCGACTGCGGTTGTGTCGGGGCGTGTCGCAGGTGGCGCCCAGCAACCCCCGAAGAACGCTCGAAGCCACCGCCTTTGAGGTGTTGCTCGACTTCCTTGGAGGGGGCGACGCAGGGGCCCGGGCGCAACGGTACCGCGAGGTGCGCGACCGCGTTGAGGCGTTCTTCCGCTGGCGTGGGCTGGGAGACGCCGCGGGCCTGGCAGACGAGACGCTCGATCGGGTGGCGCGCCGGGCCCAGGCCGGCGAGGTGCGCACCGCCGCCCCGTATGCCTTCGTGGCCGGCGTCGCGCGCATGGTGGCCCTCGAGGCCGGACGCAAGGAGCGTCGCGAGGTGACGCTGGAGGACCGCCCCCTCGCCGCGCCGCCTCCCGACGAGCCCGAAGACGAGCTGCGCCTGCGAGCGCTGGACGCCTGCCTCGAGGCGCTGGTGAAGGCCGAGCGCGACCTGGTGATGCGCTACTACCGCGACGATGGGCCCTCGCGCATCGCGGGGCGGCAGCGCCTGGCCGAGTCACTGGGGACCACCGTCGAGGCCCTGCGGGTGCGGGCGTTCCGCCTGCGGGCGCGCCTCGAGACGTGCGTCGGAAACCGCCTGGGGGAGCCGAAATGAATCCGGGCCCCACCTCACCCCCTCTGATGTCGCTCTCGGAGGACCAGGCCTTCGCGTACCTGCTCGGCGAGCTACCCGAGGTGCAGGCGCAGGCGCTCGAAGAGGCGGCGCTGGAGCACCAGGCGCACTTCGAGGCGCTGCGGGCCTCCGAGGGCGAGCTGGTGGACGCGTACCTGGCCGGGCGGCTCTCGGCGGCGCGCGCGGCGAAGGTCGAGGCGCTGTGCCGGGCGTCCGAACAGTGGCGCTCCCAGGTCGCGACGGCGCGCGCGCTGCGAGCCCGCGCGAAGCAACACCCGGCCGAGGCCGCGCCCGGCTCGCTTCGGTCGCGCTTCTCGGGGCGGCTCCCCTTCGCGTTCGCCAGCGCGCTGGCGGTGGCCGGCGCCGTGGCGCTGCTGGCGTGGCCACGCGGCACCGTCGACGTCGAGCGCTCGCTGCGGCCGGTGTCGGTGCGCGCCGGCGACGACGCGCGCCCGCTGCCCGTCCCCCGGAACCTGGGCGTGCTGAAGCTCGAGCTCGGCCTCGAGGGTGAGCCGCCGCGCGCGTCGTGGGAGGTGGTGGTGACGGGCCCCTCAGGAGAGGTGTGGCGGGGCCCGCCGTCGCGCGCCGACGCGGTCGCGGTGCACGTGGAGCTCCCGGCGAGCGGGTGGGCGCGCGGCCGCTACCGCATCGACCTGCGCTCGGGCGCGGAGCAGCTCGCCGAGTACGCGCTCACCCTCGCCCCGACAGACTGAGCCAGGCGAGCATGGCGACCACCCCGCCCGCGAGCCGCGCCCAGCCTGCACGCGCCCCGGTGTGCGACCCTCGCCTCGTGCGGCTTCACCTCCTGGCCCTCGGCCTCGCCTCGTTCGCGTGCCAACCCTCGACGCCGAAGCTGCAGCTCGGCCGGGCGCTCGAGGGCACGTTGACCGCCGAGCCGCAGCGGTTCCGCCTGCCTCCCGGTGGCGTCGAGGTGGTGCTGCGCCCCGGGCAGAGCGGCGCCCAGCTCGTCGTCGTGCGTGGCGGCGCGCGGCGGTCGATCGATCGCCGGCCCTTCTCGACGCCCGAGCGGGTGGCGTTCGGCGACACCGAGGGCGTGGAGCTCGAGGTGCTGGCGCCCCGGGCCGCGTGGCCGTCCTCCGCCTTCTCCATCGAGGCGCGGGCGAGCACCGACGGGGCGGCGCTCGAGGCGAACGACGTCGCCGCGCTGGCCGCGCTCGCCTCCACCACCCCGGCCACCGCCGAGGGGCTGACGAGCGCGGCGAACGCGCTCCTGCGCCTGGCGGCTGACGCGAGGACGCTGAAGGACGCGGCGCGCTCGACGGAGCTCACGCTCTCGGCCGCCGAGCTCCTGCTGCGGGTGAGCGACCCGTCGGCGGCGTCGTCCTTCGAGCAGGCCCTGCAGAGCCCGACCCCAGAGACCGTCGCGTCGGCGCACCTGGGCCTGGCCGCCATCGACCACGAGCAGGGCCGGCTCGAGGCCGCGGTGGCGCACGAGCTGGCCGCGCGGGCCGCGGCGGGTGAGGACGAGCTCCTCCAGGCGCGCGTCGACGTGGCCGAAGCCGACGACCTGGCGGAGCGCGGAGAGCACGCCCAGTGCGTGGCGAAGCTGGTGCCTCGACGGGAGCGCGTGCGAGCGCTCGGCCACCCGCACCTCATCGCCGAGTACGAGAGCTCGCTGGGCTGGTGCCACAAGGCGCTGGGCGACAAGAAGAAGGCCACCGAGCACTTCGAGCGGGGCCACGCGGCGGCGCTGCTGACGCACGACGGGCGCGCCATCGGCCACGCGCTGCACGACCTCGGCGGCCTGCGCTCCGACTTCGACGCGGACTGGAAGGGCGCCCTGCCCTTCTACCTCGAGGCCGTGAAGGTGCGGCGCGTGGCCGGCGACAAGCAGGGGCTCGCGTTCAGCCTCGACGCCGCGGGAGAGATGGAGTCGACGCTGCTCGACGACGTCGCGCTGACCCGCCACGCCGAGGCCCTGCGGCTGCGACGGGAGATCGGCTCGGTGCGCGGCGAGGCGCAGACGTTGACCTCGCTCGGCTCGGCCTACGGGCGCCTGAACCGGCCGGCCGAGGCGATGGCGCCGCTGCACCAAGCCGTCGCGCTCTTTCGTCGCCTCGGCGACGTGTCGTGGGAGGCGTACGCGTACTACCGGCTCGGGCGCGCGGAGCTGATGGCGAAGCACTACCCCGAGGCGGTGGCCTGGGCCGAGCAGGCGCTGGCGATGTCAGAGACGCTGCGGGAGCGCATCGCGAGCGAAGATCGACGCGCCTACTACTCGGCCGGCGTGCGCAAGTTCTACGACCTGTGGGTCGCCGCGGCGGCGCTCCAGGCGCAGGTGAAGGGCGAGCGCGCGTGGTTCGAGAAGGCGCTCGAGGCGAGCGAGCGCGCCCGGGCCAGGTCGCTGCTCGACTTCCTGATGCTGGTCGACGCCGACCGCCCAGTCGGGCACGACGCGCTGCTGTCTGAAGAGGACTCCCTGCGCGCCGAGATTCGTGACCTCGAGAACGCCGCGCGCCGGTTCAAGGCCACCGCGAGCCCCGACGCAGGCAGCCCTCCGCAGGAGGCGCTCCTCGAGCTCAAGCTGGCGGCGTACGAGGCCCTGCGCGCGAAGGTGCAGGCGGTGGACCCGAAGGTGGCGAGCCTGTCCACGCTCCCGCTGGCGACGGCGGCCGAGGTGGAGGCGCTCGTCGGCCCGGGCTCGCTGGTGGTCGAGTACTCCCTGGGCCGCAACGGCAACTACGCGCTGGTGCTGGGCGGCGCGGCGCCGACGGCGTACCTGCTCGAGGCGTCGGCGGCGCTCGGAGAGCAGGCCGAGGCGCTCCACACGCTGTATTCGGCGCGCAACCTCGACGTCGAGGGTGAGACCGCCGCCGCGCGCCTGGCGCGGCTCGAGGCGGCAGACGCGAAGGCCGAGGCGACGCGGCGGTCGCTGCGGGCGGCGCTGGTGGGGCCGTTCGAGGCGCGCCTGTCGGGCAAGCGGCGGCTCATCGTGGTGGCCGACGGGCCGCTCCACCTGGTGCCCTGGGCGGCCCTGGTGCCCGAGCTGCCGGTGCTGTCGACGCCGAGCCTGAGCGTGATGAAGGCGCAGCGGTCGCTCAAGCGCGCGGGGCCGACCTCGGAGCTGGTGGCGATCGGCGACCCGGTCTTCGAGGCCGATGACCCACGACTGGGTGGGGCCCCGGTGGAGCCGCCGCCGAACCAGCTCCGCGCAGGCGAGAAGGCGCACTACCAGCGACTGCTGGCGAGCCGGGCGGAGTGCGAGGCGTTGGGCGCGCTGGTGCCAGAGCCGAAGCGCACGGTGCTGCTCGACTTCGACGCCTCGAAGTCACGCCTCAACGCGTCGGGCCGGCCGCGCGTCGTTCACCTCGCGACCCACGGCGTGCTGGACACCGAGCACCCGGAGCGCTCGGGCCTGGTGCTGTCGCGGCGCGCGCCAGACGGGAGAGCGATCGACGGCTTCCTGTCGTTGGCCGAGGTGTACGGGCTGTCGTTGCCGGCCGACCTGGTGACGCTGAGCGCGTGCGAGACGGCGCTGGGCCAAGAGGTGCGCGGTGAGGGCTTCATCGGCCTGGCGCGCGGGTTCCTCCACGCGGGCGCGAAGGCGGTGGTGGCCAGCCTGTGGAAGGTGGACGACCGGGCGACGGCCGAGCTGATGAAGGCGTTCTACGTCGGGGTGCTGCAGCTGGGCCTGTCGCACGAGCAGGCGCTGTCGCGGGCGCAGCAGGTGGTGGCGAAGCAGCCGCGGTTCAGGTCGCCGTACTACTGGGCGGGCTTCGTCCTCTACGGTGGGTGAGCGCGTCAGCCGAGCTTCTGGTGCAGGGCCAGCGCGCCCAGCAGCGCCGCGATGACGGCGAGCGCGGCCCCGATGACGCCGACGACCCTCCACAGCGAGATGGGCGAACGGCCCACGACGGTGCGCTCGCGCTGGCCGTGCACGACGACGCGGAACTTCTCGTTCCCGTAGCGGTAGGCCATCACCCAGACCGGCAACAGCAGCCGGCGGGTGCGCAGGCCCGTCAGCATCACCTCGACCTTCGGGCGCCGGAGCCGGTGGCCGGTCAACGACAACGAGAGCGCCGCGATGGCGTCGTTGCGCACGCCCTCGACGATTCTCTCGCGCGCGCTGGCCCGGGTGACGCCGAAGTCCTCCGCCGCCACCCCCTCGAGCGGCTCGGCCCTCGCCGTGCTGACGTCGTACTCGCCCAGGTCCACCACCTCTTCGAGCGCCAGGCCCTGGGTGGCCGGCACGATGAGGTTCAGCTCGCGGGTGAGCTGGCCGGTCGTCGGGCCCCACGCGGCCCTGCGCCCGAAGCCCGACACGTCGGCGCCGTACGAGGCCTGCGCCGAGCCCGAGACGACCCACGCCGCCCACGCCACCGGCTGGAGCTGGTCGACCCGCGAGGCCTCGGCGAGATCGCCCGGCGCGAAGAAGCCACGACGACCCAGCCACTCCTTGAGCGACATGACCGCCTGGCGCTTCGACACGCCGAACGGCACGAAGGCCTCGGCGTGCTCCATCGGGTCGGTGGAGAGCTCGAGCGCGAGCGCGGCGCCACAGAAGCCGCACACGGTGCTGGCGTGCGTCTCGGAGTAGCGGAGCGCGGCGTGACACTCCTTGCAGCGCAGCACCTTCGAGGTGACGGCCTCGGCCGCCTCGGTGACGGGCGGCGGGAGCGAGCACACCGGACAGCGCAGGTCTCCGGCCTCGAGCACGCTGTGACAGCGGGCGCAGTCGGTCATCGGTGCCCCCGGTGGTGCGAGAGCCACCAGATCGCGGCGCCGATGGCCACGGCCGCGACCAGCACCGCGAAGGTGACCTTGAGCCACGACGTCGGCACCTTGCCGGTGACCTGTCCCGTCTGCCCGTTGACCAGCACCCGCGTGCGGGGCTGCTTCTCGGCGTAGCGCACCATCATCGTCCACACGGGGATCAGCACCGCGGCGAAGGCCGGGTCGAGGAGCTGCGTGGTGAAGGTGAAGTCGTCGATCCGCTCTCCGGGGACCAGCGCGCGCAGGCGGGGCTTGAGGGCCGCCACCACCTCCTTCATCAGCGCGTCATCGACCGAGTCAACCGCGCGCGCGGGCTCTTCCGCGGGCCAGCCGACGATGGCGGCGTCGGAGTAGCGGGCGAGGCGGCCGAGGTCGAACGGCTCGAGCTGCTCGAGCTCGTCGTTGCTGATGCGCTGAGAGGCCGAGATGAGCAGGTCGTGCACGCGCAGCGAGTACGGCGCCCGGAGCGCGTGCCACTCGGTCCTGGTGACGGTCTCGGTGCGGTCGCCCCGCTTCTGCTTCTCGGTGTAGTCGTAGCCGACGCGCGCGCTCCACTGGCCGGTCGCGACGCCGCTGACGAGGTAGGCCGGCACGTAGACCGGCTTGAGCTGCTCGACCTCGAGCCTGCGAAACGCCCGCGGCGCCCAGAAGCCCACGCGCCGGGCCCAGGCCTTCACGCCCTGCTTCACCTCGTCGGCGGTGCGGGTGAAGCCGATGACGAACGAGGGCGCCGGCATGCCCGGGCGCGGCGGGCGCTGCACGATGTTGCCCGAGCCACACCAGGGGCAGGTGGTGGTCTTGTCGAGGCGCCCGACCTGGAGCGCGCCGCTGCACTGCTGACACGAGAGGTTCAAGGCAGCGGGAGCGTTCATCGGGGCGCGATTGTCCCGTCGCGCGCGAAAATGTGCACGACGATTTCAGCGCGCCTCGGGCGTCTCGCAGGGAGGACGCTATACCCACCCGTCATGCGCGCCCTGCTCGCCCTCACCCTCTTCGCCTTGCCTGCCTCCGCCGCCCGGCCCTACCGCGGAGGCGTCGTCGCCGCGGCCCACCCGCTCGCCAGCGCCGCGGGCGCCGAGCTGCTCGACCAGGGCGGCAACGCCATCGACGCCGTCGTCGCGGGCGCCTTCACCATGGCCGTCGTCGGCCCGTACCACTCAGGCCTCGGCGGCGGCGGCTTCGCGGTGCTCAAGGTGCCCGCCGGCGAGTTCGCCTTCGACTTTCGCGAGGTGGCGCCCGCGGGCGCGTCGCGCGACATGTTCCTCGAGGACAACCAGGTGGTGCCCGGCCTCTCGACCGACGGCGCCCTCTCGGTGGCCGTGCCCGGCGCGGTGAAGGGCTACCTCGAGATCCACGAGAGGTACGGCAAGCTCTCGCGCGCGAAGGTGCTCGCCCCCGCCATTCGCGCCGCGCTCGAGGGCTTTCCAGTCACCCCGAAGTACCAGGCGCTGGCGAGCCTGCGGGAAGCCTGTCTGCGAAAGGACCCCGAGGCCGCGCGCCTCTTCTTGCGACCGAACGCCAGCGGCCTGCCCTCGGTGCCCGCCATCGGCACCGTCATCACCCAGCCGGAGCTCGCGAAGACGCTCAAGGCGCTCGCGGCGAAGGGCGCCAGCGCGTTCTACGAAGGGCCCACCGCGAGGGCGATCGCCGCCACCATCAAGGCCAACGGCGGCGTGCTGAACGAGGCCGACCTCAAGGCCTACCGCACCCGCTGGCGCGCGCCGCTCGAGGGCCAGTACCGCGGCCACCGCATCCTCACCATGCCGCCCCCCAGCGGCGGCGGCATCACCCTGCTGCAGGTGCTCGGCGTGCTCGAGGCGAAGGGCCCGCGGGGCACCGCGACGAGAGAGGTGGAGACGCTCCACGTCTTCATCGAGGCGCTGCGCCGCGCTGGCGTCGATCGCGCCCGCTTCGTGGGAGACCCCGACGTGCAGACCGTGCCCACCGCCGAGCTCATCTCGAAGGCGTGGGTCGACAAGACGCTCGCCTCCATCGACCCCAGGCGCGCCACCAGGTCCATCACGCTGTCGCCGCCAGAGCTCAAGCCTGCCACCGGCCCGCTCGACAAAGGCCTCAAGCCGCAGAACACCACGCACCTCTCGGTCATCGACAAGGCGGGCAACGCCGCGGCGCTCACCACCACCGTCAACTACGCCTTCGGCTCGTGCCTCGTCGCCAAAGGAACGGGCGTGCTCCTCAACGACGAGATGGACGACTTCGCCGCGCAGCCCGGCACGCCCAACGCGTACGGCCTGGTCACCCTCGAGGCCAACGCGGTGGCGCCCGGGAAGATCCCCCTCTCGTCGATGACTCCGACGTTGGTCTTCATGAAAGACGCGCCCAACGAGGTGATGCTCGCCGTCGGCAGCCCGGGCGGCTCCACCATTCCCACCACGGTGCTGCAGGTCATCTCGAACGTCATCGACGGCGCCCTCGACCCGGTGCGCGCGGTGGGCATGGGCCGCCTGCACCACCAGTGGCTGCCCGACGAGGTGATGGTGGACCGCACCGGGCTCGAGCCCGCCACCGTCTCGGCGCTCCAGGCCCTCGGCCACACCATCAGCCGCCTCGAGGGCTGGGGCGACGCCGAGGCCGTCTTCGTCGACCCCCTCACCAGGCTCCGCTTTGCCGGGAGCGACCCCCGCAACGAGGGCGCCCCGGCCGGACAAGAGTGAGCCGCCGCCGTTGAGCCCACCCGCGCGCCGGGGTTGAATGGGCCTCGAATGCGCGTCGGGCTCCTCGGCTGTCTGCTGCTCGCCTGCGCGCCCGCGCCCGCCCACGACGTCGCCTCCCGCGACGACGCCATCCTCGCCGGCACGGCAGACCCGGGCAGCACGTCGGTCTTCTTCGTCATCTCGACCTTCAACAACGGCCAGATGGGCTTCTGCACCGGCACCCTCATCAGCCCGCGCGTCATCCTCACCGCGGGGCACTGCGTCGATCCGGCGCGGGAGGGCGCCCAGAGCGTGATGGTGCGGGTGATGAACAAGCCCGACGACACCATGTTGATGATGAGCGACCTGCGCAACGTGGTGACGATTCGTCGGCACCCCGGCTACTCGGGCCAGGGCGCGAACGATCTCGCGCTCCTCCAGCTCGAGAACGCGGTGGGAGGCGTCACGCCCGAGCTCCTCGTGCGCACCCCGCCCGCGCCCTGGACGGGGCAGCCCTTGCGCGTCGTCGGGTATGGCCGCACCAGCGCCTCGGGGGCCAGCGACACCGGCACCCGGCGCACCGTCAACGCCACCGTCGCGCGCTCCATGGCCGAGACGTTCGAGTTCGGCCAGGCCGGCGCCCTCGGCATCTGCTCCGGCGACTCCGGCGGGCCCTCGTTCTGGCGCGGCCCCGACGGCGTCACCCGCCTGGCGGGCGTGCACTCCTACGGCACCACCAACCAGTGCGGCGTCGGCGGCGACGTGCGCGTCGACACCGAGCTAGGCTTCATCGACCCCACCTTGAACCAGCTCGACCCGCCCTCGTGCGTGGGCGACGGCCGGTGTCAGCCAGGCTGCATGCCCGCCGACCCCGACTGCACCTGCGTCGCCGACGGCCGCTGCGAGGCCTGCACGGACGGGCGCGTCGACCCAGACTGCCCCGCCAACTGCGTCGCCAACGACGTCTGCCAGAGCGCCGGCTGCCCCGCGCCCGACCCTGACTGCCGGCTCGACGGCGACGTCTGCGCGCAAGCCTCCGAGTGCGCCGGAGCCCGCTGCCTCGCCGACCCACGCGGCTTCTCGTTCTGCTCCCGCCCGTGCGTCGACGACACCGTCTGCACGCGCGAGATGGTGTGCCTCGAGGGCGCGTGCCGCGCAGCGCCGGGCCAGCCGCTCCCCGGGCCCGAGCCCATCAGCCCCGTCACCGGCGGCTGCTCGGTGACCGGCGCGCTCACCTGCCTCCCCGCGCTGTTGCTCCTGCTCCGACGACGACGATGTTCGACGCGCGCCTGACCCCCGCGGGCCTGTCGGACCAGGACCTCGAGACGCTGCGGCAGTTCGGCGTCACCGGCGGCCTGGCGCTCGCGCCTGCCGCGCACCGGGTCGACGACGTCGAGGGCGCGTGGGCCCAGGCCCTCGAGCAACGTGGGCGCCTCGAGGCGAAGGGCTTCGACGCCGTCACCTGCGCGTGCGTGCCGGTCGCGCTCGGAGGGAAGCGAGGCGTCGCGGCGCTGGTGGCGGCCCTGCCGAAGCAGCTGGGCGCGCGCGGCGTGAGGGCGCTCGGCCCGCTCACCCTGCACCGCGGCACGGAGGACGAGGTGGACCTCTTCCTCGAGCAGCTCGCCCTCGCCGAGGCGCTCGCGCGGCCCGTCGTCGTCACCGCGCCCATCGCCCGGCACGACGCCCTCACCGTGAAGAGCCTCGCGCTCCTCCACCAGTCCGGGGTGGAGCCAGCGCGCGTGCTGGTCGACGGCCTCACCGCGAAGAGCGTGCGCTCGGTGCTGGCGCGCGGGCACCTCGCGGGGCTGACGCTCCACCCCGACCGCCTCGACGTCGACGTGGCCGAGCGCCTGGTGCACGCCCTGGGGCCCACCCGGTTGGTGCTGGGCAGCGGCGCCGGCGATGGGCCCAGCGACCTGCTCTCGCTGCCCCGCCTCGTCTCGCGCCTGAAGGTCGCGAAGCTGTCGGGGGGCGTGCTGCGCCGCGTCTCGGGCGGCACGGTGAAGGCGTTCCTCGGGCTGGGTTGACCTTCGCCGCGGGGCCAGCGCGCCTGTCCACTGTGACTGAACGGGGCGTGGTCGTGCCCCGCGCAGCTCCGAAAATGGGTACAACCGCAGGTGGCCGTGGCGTCCGAGACCGCTGAACACACCGTCGTGCTGCACGTGATGCCTGGCGAGGTGCTCGACGAGCGCTGGCGCCTGGAAGATCGCGTGGGCCAGGGCGCCATGGGCAGCGTCTTTCGCGGCAGAGACGTGAAGACGGGCTCGCTGGTGGCGGTGAAGGTGCTGGCGCCGGAGCACTGCCGTAAGCCCAAGGTGCTGGCCCGCTTCGAGCGCGAGGCCGAGCTGATGGTGCAGCTGCGCCACCCCAACATCGTGCAGCTGCTCGGCCACGGCCGCCTGCGCGCGCTCCCCTACATCGTCATGGAGTACCTCGACGGCATGACGCTGTCAGAGGTGCTCGAGGCCCGCGGCGGCAAGCTGGGCGTCGCCGAGACGGTCGCGCTCATCAAGCCCATCGCGTCGGGCCTGGCCTTCCTGCACCGCAACAAGCTGGTGCACCGCGACATCAAGCCGCAGAACATCTTCCTCACCTCGAAGGGCCGGGTGACCATCCTCGACCTGGGCGTGGTGCGCGATCAGCACAACCCCGGCCTCACCAAGCCCGGCGCCATGGTGGGCACGCCCTATTACATGTCGCCCGAGCAGATCCTCGGGGCCGACGACATCGACCGCCGCACCGACGTCTACGCGCTGGCCGCGATGACCTTCGAGCTCCTCACCGGCCGGCCGCCGTACCTCGGGTCCACCAACTTCGAGGTGCTCTACGGGCACAAGAACAACGCGGTGCCCGACGCCGCGGCGCTGGTGAAGGGCATCACCAAAGGCGTGGCCGCGGTGCTGATTCACGGCATGGCCAAGCGCCGCGAGGAGCGGCCTGAGACCGCCTCGGAGTTCGCCGCCGAGCTCGAGGCCGCCGCGGGGCCCAACCGCGTCGACCTCGCCAAGGCCTTCGCCTTCATCGGCGAGCGCGGCAAGAAGGGCCGCGACACCAGAGAGACGCGCGATCAGCTCGGGCCAGTGCTGGGCGCGCCCGTCGTGGCCGAGAGCACCCGCCTGATCCCGAAGTTCACGCCCGCCCGCAAGGACAGCGCCGAGGTGCCCCTGGCGGCCAACGAAGACGTGGTGAGCGTGCTCAACGCCATCGAGGCCGACTCCGACACCGGCAAGACGCAGATCTTCTCGACCGACGCGACCTACGTGGGGCCCGCGTTGACCCGCGACGCCAGCGGCCCGCACCCCGTGCCGAAGACCGGCCAGGTGCGCGTCATCGCGTCGCTCAAGGGCAAGGTCGTCTCGGCGCAGGTGTCGATCGACGGCGGCGCGAAGTTCACCACGCCCCGCTCGGTGACGCTCCCGCCCGGCAAGCACGCCCTGCGCGGAGAGCTCAGCGGCGCGCGGCCCGTCGAGCGCACGGTGGAGATCACCGCCGGCGCGGTGGTGAACGTGCGGCTCGACTTCTGAGGTTACGGCAGCTCGCCGAAGCCCGCGTCGCGCGTCTGGTTGGCGGTGAAGTTGCTGTTGAGCGTGCGCCCGAAGCCGATGTCGCCGCCGGTGTCTTCGAAGCGCATCGAGAAGCTGCCCGAGGTGAGCGCGCCCGACTGGCCGCCGCGGCTGATCTGCAGGTCGCCGGAGCGAACGCGCGGCAGGTTGCGGGTCGGCTCGCCGCCTGGCGCGTGCGCCACCGTGGTGCGTGGGTTGCCCAACCGCCAGTCGCCGCCCAGCAAGATGCGGGAGCCCGGCGCGGGCTCGACCGAGGTGATGGTGCCGTCCTCGGCCTGCGTCTGCAGCGAGATGGTGACGCGAATGACGATGTCGAGGAAGACGCCGCGGTTGCGCGTGTAGATGAGCTGCAGGGCCTCGGTGTTCCGGTAGGCGATCACCTCGGTGACAGTGAGATCGATCACCTCGCCGAGGCTGCCCCCGAGCGCGTTCTCGGGCGAACACGCGGGAACCGTCAACAGCGCCGCCAGAACGAGAGCTCGTCGCATGAGAGGGTGTGAGGTTAGCGCGCCGGGCGAGCCCTGACGCGGCCTTTTCAGCGCTCGATGGCCAGCTTCACCGCGCCGGCGGTGGGCTCGACGGTGCCGTCTCCGCGGATGGCCGCGGGCACCCGGTAGGCCACCACCCGCTTGCCGTTGGGCAGGAAGGCCAGCTGCGGAGCGTAGCCGCCGGCCGCGTCGACCAGCTCCTCGCGCCAGACGTTGGCCGAGCGGCGCGCGATGCGCAGCTCGTCTTGATCCTGCGAGCAGTCGCCCGGCGCCACCTGATCGCGGCGGGAGCAGACGTAGTAGGCGATCGACGGCTCGCCCGCGAACATCGGGTCGTTGTCCATCGCGAGCGAGGGGTACCAGCCGCCGGTGCCCGAGGCGAAGACCTCTTGCGGGCTCTCCCACATCATCGTGTTCGCGCCGGGGTCGGGGTTGCGGCGGTAGAGCAGCTTGTTCGTCTGGCGATCGGTGACGGCGAAGGCCCAGCCCTCGTTGGCGTGGTAGCCGAGCGAGGCGCCCGTCATGGTGTCCGAGACGTTCGCCAGCAGCGCCGTCGGCGACCAGGTGCCGTTGGGCAGCCGGCGCTGGAAGGCCACGTCGTTGCCGCGCGTGTCGGCGCCGCCGAGCGCCTTGTCGTACATGATGGCCGGCAGGCCGTCGGCCCCGATGACCATGCGAATGCGGCCGCCCCAGCCCGCCTTGTTGTTGCCGCCGTTCTGCGCGCACACCATGCGCCGCGCGCCCAGCACGTCCTCCACCACCTCGACGTCGGAGCCCGCCCAGTCCTGCTGCGGGTACTGGCCGTTGTGGGTGTCGCGATAGGCCAGGTAGAGCTCGCCGCCCGGCGTGAAGGCCAGCGCGGGGTAGAGCCCCACCAGGAAGCCGATGTCAGAGACGCCGTTGCCGCAGACGACGTTGTTGCTGTCGGTGGTGACGGCGGTCTCGACCCAGTTGTTGGGCCCCATGCGCCGCGAGATGACCGAGTCGCTCTGGAACCAGTAGATCGACATGCCCATCTCGAAGCCCGCCGCGCCGCCGAGGTACGAGGCCACCGGCCGCCCCATGGGGTCGAAGGTGAGCGCCAGGCCGATCTTCCGCTGCACGTAGCGCAGCGTCTCGGGCGCGCTCGCCACGCCGTTGACCACCTCGACGTACTTGATGTCGTAGTCCGCGACGCCCGTCATCGTCATGGTGCCGCGGGGGGTGAGGTAGAGAATGCCGACCTTCGAGGTCGCCGGGTCGACGGCCATCGCGATGTAGTCCTGGTCGCGGGCGGTCGCGTCGACGTCGACGATGGTGAAGTTGCTCACCAACGTGGTGCCGCCGTCGCCGCCCGTCGCCGTCGAGGCCTCACCCACGAAGCCCATCGAGAAGTGGGTGACCTGCGCCGACACCTTCGAGCCGTTGACCGTCGACGCGAGCCGCTCGAACACCGCGCTGCCCTTGCGGGTCCAGTAGACGATGGGGTTCTTCACGGTGCGCCCCGAGATGTCGAACTCCACCGTCAGCGGCGTCTGGAAGTCGGTGTTCTCGGGCTTGAAGACGTAGACAGGCGTGTGCGCGGTGTAGTTCGCGGCGGCCGCGTTGGGCGACGAGGTGACGCTGAACATCACGTCGGCGGGCACCGTGTTGGGCGCCACGGTGAGCTTCACCTTCTCGAGCTCGAGGCTGCCGCCGGCCGCGCCGATGGCCTTCGCCTCGCTCTTGCCGGTGCCGGCGGGGTTGGGGCCGCTCCCGGGCGGCGAACACGAAGCGGCCAGCAGCGAGGCGGCCAACGACGTGACGAAGACGCGTGCGTTCATGGAGCGACCATTCCTTCTGGGGAGAAAAGCCCGGCCAGCCGCGCAGTGTACCCAAGGACGGCGCCGGTGCGGTTGACCGGCTTCAGGACACGGTGTGGGGAACAGTCCACCCCAGTGAGAAGGAGGGTTGCATGGCCTCACTCTCGGGGGAATGCTCCGCGCCCCATGATTCCCGACTCCTCTGCACCCGACGTCGAAGCCGCCGAAGGCCCCGCCGACCCGGAGCGCCGCGTCTTCGTGCAGCGCCTCACCTTCATGGGCGGCGGCGTGGTGCTGCTGGGGAGCGCCTGCAAGGACAAGCCGAAGACCGAGGCCGCTCCACCGCCCGTCTCGCCGCCCCGCCCCCAGGCGCTCTCCACCTCGCACCTCACCTTCACCAACGAAGACTTCGCCGTGGTCGCGGCCGCGTGTGAGCGCGTGTTGCCCAAAGACGAAGACGCCGGCGCGCTCGACGCCAACGTGCCCGAGTACATCGACCGCATGCTGCAGACCCGGCAGCTCGAGAACATGCGCCAGAACTTCGTGCCCGGCGTGGCCGCGCTCGATCGCCGCTGCCAGCGCATGTTCAAGGTGGGCTTCGCGGCCGCCACGCCCCAGCAGCAAGACGAGGTGCTCACCATCTTCAAGAACAGCCCCGAGAACACCGGCGAGGCCCGCTGGTACGAGATGCTGGTGGTGCTGACCCTCGAGGGCTTCCTCGGTGACCCCAGCTACGGCGGCAACCGCGACGGCGTCGGCTGGAAGACGGTGGGCTTCACGCTGGTCGATCACACCAGGGCCGACCCCGCGAAGGGCTACGACGGCTCCAAGCACCTCGATGCGCTGCGCTGCGGCGGCGGGAAGGGGTGCTGAGATGGCGAACGACCCCGTCGACGTGGTGATCGTTGGCAGCGGCGCGGGCGGCGCGCCCATGGCGCTCGAGCTCGGGCGCGCGGGCTTCAAGGTCGTCGTGCTCGAGAAGGGCCCCTGGTACAAACGGGAAGAGTTTGTTCACGACGAGGTGCTCAACTCGCGGCGCAACTTCTTCATGCCGCTCCCGTGGGACGAGCCCCACCTCTGGCGCGCCGGCCCCGACAAGCCCTACGCCCGCACCAACGAAGCGTGGACGGCCAACTGCGTCGGCGGCGGCACCGTGCACATGAGCGGGTACTTCTACCGCCTCAAGCCCATCGACTTCCGCCTCAAGAGCGAACTGGGCGCCATCAAGGGCGCCAACATCGCCGACTGGCCCATCTCGTACGACGAGCTCGCGCCCTTCTACGACCGCGCCGAAGAGGAGCTGGGCGTCTCGGGCAACGCGGTGCCCCACCCCTTCCTCGAGCCGCGCAAGAAGAACTACCCGATGCCGCCGCTCTCGGAGCACCCGGTGTCGCTCGAGATCGACAAGGCCTGCAAGGCGCTCGGCTTCCACTCCATTCCCACCGCGCGCGGCATCACCAGCACCGCCTACAAGGGCCGCAGCGGCTGCACCTACTGCACCCTGTGCGGCAGCTACGGCTGTGAGAACGACGCCAAGAGCTCGACGCTCGCGTCGCTGGTGCCGCAGGCCGTCGCCACCGGGAACGTCGAGATCCGCCCCCGCTGCATGGCCGTCGAGGTGACCGTCGACCCGAAGGCGGGCCTCGCCAGGAGCGTGGTGTACCTCGACGCCGAGGGCGCGCGACAGGAGCAGGCCGCGAAGGTGGTGGTGGTGTCGGCCACCGCCGTCGAGTCGGCGCGCCTGCTGCTCAACTCGCAGTCCTCGCGCTTCCCCAGGGGGCTCGCCAACAACAACGGGTTGGTCGGCAAGAACCTGCTGTTCTCGAGCTTCGGCCAGTCGAAGGCCACCTTCCGCGTCTCGAAGCAGAAGGCCACCCACCCCTGGCTCGAGACGACGGCGCCCTTCGTCAACCGCTCCCTGCAGGACTTCTACGTGATGCCCGACGACCGCTTCGGCTTCCGCAAGGGCGGCACCCTGGGCTTCATGTGGGCGCACCCCAACCCCATCTTCGCGGCGGTGGGCCTGGCCCGAAAGGGTGAGGCCGGCGTCTTCGGCAAGGCGCTCAAGGACAAGCTGCGCGAGTACCGCGACAGCAAGATCCTCGAGTTCGAGATCTACGGTGAGTTCCTCCCCACCGACGACACCAACGTCACCGTCGACCAGAAGGTGAAGGACAAGTTCGGCACCCCGGTCGCGGCCATCACCATCAAGCGCCACCCGATGGACTTCGTGATGACCCGGTTCCTGGTGGAGCGCGGCGAAGAGGTGCTCGCGGCCATGAACCCCGAGCGGCTCGACCGCGTGGGCACCGCCGGCGAGACGACCATCCTCCAGGGCGGCACCTGCCGCTTCGGCAAAGACGAGCTCACCAGCGTGCTGAACAAGGACTGCCGCGCGCACTCGGTGAAGAACCTCTACGTCGTCGACGGCAGCTTCATGCCGACCTCTGGCGCGGTGCCCTTCACCCTCACCATCGTGGCCAACTCGTTCCGCGTGGCCCAGGGCCTCGTCGAGCGCATGAAGAAGGGCGCGACCTGAGGCGGTGATGAAGCGCCTGTGCCGAACGCTCCTGGTGGCGGTGCCGCTCGCGGTGACGGGCTGCCCGAAGACCGAGGCCCCGAAGGCGCCGCCCCGCGAAGGCCGGCTGGGGGCCCAGCGCTGCTCGGGCCAGCCCGGGCCGAAGAACCCGGTGCTCCCGGTGCTGCAGCGCCCCTTCGACGGCCACTACCCCGTCCTCAACCTCTTCGATCACGATCTGCCGCTGGTGGCTGACCTGAAGCCCTTCGTCGAGGGCGACCGCGAGCTCACCTACTGCGGCATCGACGCGCTCGGCCTCGCCGAGGGCTTCGCGGGCTACGCCTTCGCCATGCCCGAAGGCACGCCGGTGCTCGCCCCGGCCGACGGCGAGGTGGTGCGCGCTGGCCCCGCGCCGGCCTTCAACTGCGTGCTGACCCACCGCATGGTGGACGATCAGCTCGAGGTCGACGTCGAGCACTCGACCCTCGGCAACATCGGCTTCCGCACCCACTTCGCGCACCTGGCCTCGCTCAACGTGAAGGTGGGCGAGCGCGTGGTGGCCGGCCAGCGGCTGGGCGTCGCGGGCCGCACCGGCTGCGCCACCACCAGCGCCCTGTACTTCGAGGTGCGCCGCCTCACCGGCACCCGCACCGGCCGGCCCGTCGTCGTCGACCCCTACGGGTGGGACGGCCCCTCGCCCGACCCCTGGGCCCAGGACGAGCGGGGCGCGCCGAGCGTCTACCTGTGGAAGCCCAACGAGGCGCCCACCCTGAAGTCGCGCTAGCCGCCCCAACGACGACGGGCTGCCCCTGGTCGAGGAGCAGCCCGCGGTCACCCCGACACCGAGACGCGCCGGCTACTGCTGAGCGCAGGCGCCGTAGCTGCGAATGCCCTGCGCCGAGAGATCGAGGCAGCTCTTGCCCGCCGGGCACCCCGACGCGCCGCCGTCGCGGCTGCAGGCCTGGTAGCAGCGCGACTCCGCCGCGGTGGCGCACGCGCCGCCGTCGAGCCGGCGCTCGCACACCGACAGACAGTTGGAGCCCTTCACGCAGGCCGCCGGCGCGTCGCAGGCCTCGCCCGTCGCCTTGGTGCCCGTCTCGAAGGAGCAGAACGTCGCGCCCGAGGGGCTCTGGTAGCAGGTGCGCGGGCCGCCATCGACCTGCGCGGTGCAGACCTGCGCGAGCACGTCGCAGGCGTAGCAGTTCGACGAGCCGCCGTCGGTGGGCACGCCGCAGCCCGAGAGCTGAACGACCAGCTTCGGCAGGTTCGACGCGTTGGTGTCGACGGTGATGGTGCCGCTGTAGCCGCGGTTCTGGCGCGGCGCGAACTCGACCTGCAGGAAGCCGCGCTGCCCGCCCGCGATGCTGGTCGGAGGAATGTCGCTGCCCACCGCGGCCTCGCCCCAGCTTGACGTCACCTTGAACTCGGGCTCGCCCTCGTAGGTCACCTTGTTGATGGTGAGCGGCTTGAGCCCGCGGTTGACGATGCTGATGGAGTCGACCGGCCGGGCGCCCACGAAGGTGCCGCTGCCGAACTCGGTGTTGAACCCCAGCGCCGAGCGATCGACGCACAGCTCGGCCTCGTTGGCGAAGGTGTCGCCATCGCACACCTTTCTATTCGTGGGCCCGCAGGCTACGAAACTGCCGGTGACGACGGCGCCGACGATGCCTGCAACCAGAATCGAGCGATTCATGAATCGTCCTCAGGTGAAGAGAGTGCGGCACGTTGTACTGCAAAGGGTGGGGACCGTCGCGTTTCTTGCGCTGGCGCTCGCCGGCTGCGGGAGCATTCAGGACCAGTTCCTCGGCACGCGGGTGAAGGACCGCTGCGACGGCGAGTGGCCGGTCTGTCGCACCACCGTGGGCTGCATCGTCGGCGACCGCAGCTACGTCGAGGGCCGCTTCCCCGGCCAGAACAAGCTCTCGGTGCAGCTCTTCGAGCCCTCGACCGTCACGCTGTCGTTCTTCCTCTCCGAGGTCGCCGGCACCGGCGAAGAGATGCGCATCAGCTTCTACGAGACCGAGTGCCGCAGCCGAATTCGCCGCACCTTGAGCGGCCGCGCGCTGGTGGGCGAGGCCGAGTCGCGGGGCTGGGCCTTTCGTGAGGCCGATCTGTCGGACATCGGCGATCACCTGATCGAGTTCGAAGCCGACGCCCGCGCGAAGTACCTGGTGAAGGTGGACGTGGTGCCGCTGCGCCTCAAAGACGCCTCGGGCAACTGACGTCGTCGGGAGCCCCGAGGCGCCCCTGCACTCGTCTCGGCGCCAGCGCGCGACGGGCCACCCCACCACTCAGCGCGTCTGGAACCCGCAGCCGCCGCCGCCGTCGGCGCCGCGCCCCGGGCACATCACCGGCGTCGAGCCGCCGTCGGGGTCCTGGTACGAGCCCGGGTAGGCCGAGATCGACTGCCGCACCGAGTACGCGATGGGGTCGTTGGCGGTGCGGTCGACCGCCACCACCCGCATCTGGAACGAGCCCGACGCCACCTTGTCCTGCGAGAAGCAGAAGCAGGCGATGGGCTCGACCCTGATGACGGTGGCGTTGCCCTGGCGCATCTGGGTGAACTGCACCCTGCGGTTCTGGTTCTCGACTGGCAGGTACCAGGGGGTGAACGCGCTGAAGGTGGGCGCCAGCACGCTCTGCCGACCGGCACAGCCGCCGTCGCCCAGCTGCGCGCCCGTGCACAGCAACAGCTCGAAGGCCAGGGTGCCCGCGGGCGCGCTGCCGCCGTCGACGTCGCCCACCGTCCACTCCAGCTGCCAGGTCTGGTCGCCCATCGCGCCCCCGTAGTCGAAGCGGTAGGCGTCGCGGTCGGTCTCGGTGGCGTCGTAGTCGTTGGGCCCGCGAATGCCGCGGCCCTGGTTGAGGTCGTCGAACTCGATGGTCTTGCCGTAGCCGTGCGAGATGACGCCCCGCACCGTCGAGGCCGCCGCCCCCAGCGAGACGTTCGTGGGCACGTCGCCGGCGGGCCGCATGGCCTCGTCGGGGTCGTCTTCGAGCGTCACCCGAATCGACCAGTCGCGGTCGTCTGCGTACTTGAGGCGCCCCTTCCCGGTGTCGCCGAACGAGAAGAGCATCGCCGTCACGTTGGCCGGCACGGGAATGGCGCCGACGAAGTTCTTCCGGTTTCGCAGCGCGTTGATCTGAAACTCCTCGTTGCGCTCCGACAGCACGCAGTGCGGCGGGTCGATGCCCGGCGACCGGCACACCCCCGACACCAGCAAGCCAGAGCCGGCGTTGGGGTCGTTGAAGCTGCGCGGGCACAACGTGGCGTTCATCACGCAGTTGTTCTGCCGCTCCTGCGGGCTGGCGCCCGTCGTCACCTCTTGAATCACCCGGATCTGCCGGGTGGGCGTCGTCGACAGCGGCGGGAAGCGGCCGCCAGTCGCCGGGAGCGCGGCCAGCTCGTAGCGCAGCACAGTCGGCCCCGCGCGGGCGGGCAGGTTGAGCCGGAACCACTCGTTGTCGGCCACGTAGGCGATGCGCCCCGAGAGCGCGGTGGTGGTGTTGAGCGCCAGGTTGACCGGCCGCGCCGTCGCCGAGGTGTCGTTGCCCGTGACGCCGTCGCTCGTCATGTCGAGGTCTGGCATCACGCGCACGTCGACGTCGTACTTGAGCCGCAGGTCGCCCAGCGCCGGCGTCATCTGCTGCGCCGTCTTGTAGCCGAACACCTCGAGCACGTAGGTGCCGTCGCCGGCGGTCAGCCGGGCCGTCGAGAGGTCGACCTGCAAGAACTCGTTGTCCATCACCCCTTCCGAGATGGGGCGGCCCATCGGGTCTTTCAGGGTGTAGGCCATGCGGTAGGCCAGCGGCGGCATCAGGTTCATCATGGTGCTCGAGATGCGCAGGTAGATGATCTGCCGCGCGCCCGCGACCGGGAACGAGAAGGTGTCGAGGTCGTCGTTGGTGGCCAGGTAGCCCGACGAGGTGCCCTGCTGCACGCCGTTGGCCGCCGTGAGCGCGATGGGCGTGGGCGTGGCGTCGTTGGGCTCGTTGGTGTCGGGGTTGTCGATGACGCAGACGTTGAGCTTGTAGGGGTTCTTGTTGTCCACCCGCGGCATCGCCACGCCGCCGATGTCGCTGACGCGCACCAGCAGCTGCGCGTTCGACTCGGAGAACGGCTGGGTGATCTCGACGTTCTTCGGCACCGCCGCGCCCATGCGCCGATCGTTGCCCGACGCGATGGCGCCCAGGCCTCCGTCGGGCTGCTCGCGTAGCACGTTGATGCTGAAGTTCACGGCTGTCTGCGGCACCCCGCCGTAGCCGCCCTTCACGTTGAGCAGGCTCCGCGCCGTGAGGTTGCCCGGCAGCGTCACCGAGTAGAAGTCCACGTCGATGCCGCCATCTTCGACGGTCGAGATGAAGGCCTCGGTGTCCTGACACAGGGTCAGCCGGCAGGCGGGGTCTGACTTCGCCGCCTCGGGCGTGTTGCACCCGTCGACGGGCAGCGAGCCGCCATCGCAGGTCGGCTCATCGCCCTCGACACACAGCACCGGCGGCGGAGAACACCCCGACCCGGCGGCGATCGCCAATCCGCCCAGCACCACGGCCACCCGCGTCAGCGTCTGCATCATGTCGAGCTCGAGATCCTGCAGGTCGGAGGACGGCCTCCTCCGACGGTCAACGTCACGGCCCCGGAACGCCGCCGGGGGGCGGTGGGCAGCCTGCCACGAAATCAGCGTCGGTGACCCGAATGATGCCATCGGGCGGCGAGCGAATGCCTCCGACCGGGAAGCGCGTGGTGCGGTGGCGGAACACGCGGTGCAGCACCCGCCCCGTCGGGTCGTCGCCCGGCCGCATCGAGACGCTCACGAAGATGTCGTTGTAGCCCGCGCCTCGCCGGTACTCGGCCACGCCCGCGTCATCGACGCCCGCGTCGCGCGTGTCGGGCAGCGTGTTGGCCAGCAAGATGTTGTCGACCCGCAGGTCCCAGCACTGGCGGCCCTGCTCGTCGATGCCGCCACGCTTGATCACCTCGTAGCGGTACCCGCTGACCGACAGCTTCTGCGAGTCGACGGCGTTCGGGTCGGTGTGCAGCTGCAGCTCGGTCGCGTTCGAGAGCCCGTCGTTGTCGGGGTCCTGGTCGAGGTCCTTCGAGGCGGACTGCGTGCCCAGCTTGAACTCGATGGAGTCGGGCACCCCGTCGTCGTCGCTGTCGATGCGCCGGGCGTTGGTGCCGATGAGCTGCTCGTCGCAGTCGAGCAGGCCGTCGCAGTCGCTGTCGACCCCGCGCAGCTCGGGCGGACAGCCCTGGTCAGAGCCGCCACCGTCGGGCAGCCGGCCGATGGGGTTGAACATGCCGCCGCGGGCGTTGAAGTACACCTCGATGCCGTCAGAGAAGCCGTCGAAGTCGCTGTCGACCACCCACGGCTCGGTGCGCGCCCGCACCTCGTCGGCGTCGAGCAGCCCGTCGCTGTCGGTGTCGGCCAGCTCGATGGGGCTGCCGGCGGGCGCCGAGAAGTTCGCCACCACCACGCGATCGAACACGAAGGTGCGGCGCACCTGCCCGAACTGGAAGTTGAGGAAGTTGATCGGCTCCCCGTTGCGGAAGTCGCGGAAGTTGCCGCCCCCGAGGTCGGCCATTCGCGAGAGCCGCTCGGCGTTCTGGTTGATGATGATGAGCGGACAGGAGCCAGGCGGCAGGTTGGGAATCTCGCACTGCGCGCCCGCCGGCGGCGGCGGAATGGAGCCACCGTCGAGGTCGCACACCGACGAGTTGACCGGCTGCGTGGGCAGGAACACGTGCACCGTGTTCACCTTCACGTCGTCGGCGAGATCTTTCAGCTGGCGAATGCGCCGCACCAGGTTGCTGCCGCCCATGTCGCAGAGCAGCTCGTCGTCCTGGTTGTTGGTGGGCTGACCGTCAGAGAGGAAGATGACCGAGTACCGCGCGCGCGTCTCTTCTCCGCGGCGCATCAAGCGGGTGTTCGCGATGTCTCGGTTGATGATGGCGTAGATGTCGGAGAGCGGCTTGACGAAGTCGGTCGAGTCGCGGTTCGCCATGTTGCCGGGCGCCGTGAAGTTGAGCACCCGCTGGCGCAAGATGTCGCGGTCGCCCTGGTCGAAGTCCATCACCGACTCGAACTGCTGGAGCCCGCTCTTCGAGAGGAACGCGGTGGTGCTGCCGGCGAAGAGCATCACCAGAATCGACACCTCGCGCTCCTGCGGCAGGTTGTCGAGCAGGTCGACGATGGCCCGCGCGCGGGTGCCGTTGGGGTCGGTCACCGTCATCGACTGAGAGGCGTCCATCGCGACCAGGATCTTGATGGGCCGCACCACCTGATCGGAGCCGGGGGTGCAGAAGTCGCCCTGAAGGCTCACCGACCGGTCGGCTGGAATCTCGCGCTCGCGGCGCTCGTCGTAGAGGTACGTGTCGGAGCAGGCCGCCAGCAGCAGCCCCACCAGAAACGCGCTCAGCCCCGCCCACTTCGCGGCCTTCGTCATGGCACCGGCCCCGTCTGGCCCCGCGACGGGTTGATGCCGACACAGCGCGCGTCGTAGTGCGCCGGCTCGATCATGTTCGCGGGGGCGTAGAAGTCGGAGTTCGTCAGCGGCTGCGTCTCGGGCCCCGCCGGCACGCGCACCGACGGCGGGTCGTACTGCGCCCACACGCACGCCGCCTTCCAGGTGCCGTAGTCCGTCGCCACGCCCGCCTCGGGCGCCTCTCCGAACCAGAGCTTGAAGAGGTTGAAGCCCTGCCGCGAGAAGCCGGCCCGCAGCGGCGGCGTCACCAGCTGCAGGTTGCTGGCGGTGAAGTCGTAGCAGACCGAGTCGTCGGCCAGCACCTCTTGCCGCAGCGAGTACTGAATGCCGTTCTTCTCGCGGAACTCCCGGTCGCGCCGGGTCGGGTGCGAGCCGAAGCGAATCTCTTCGACGTCGGGAATGGTGTCGCCGTCGGTGTCGAGGTCTTTCTGGGGCGTGAGCGGGTCGAGCCCGTAACGAACCTCGAGGCCGTTCGGAATGCCGTCGGCGTCGCCGTCGACCAGGGTGTTGTCGGCCAACCACGCGCTCAGGTACTTCTCGGCGAAGTCAGACAGCCCGTCGCCGTCGCGGTCAGAGGGGCGGCACCCCAGGGTGAGCGGCGACATGGGGTCGCAGCCCCGGCCATCTTTCGCGTCGGGCCGGAACCCGTCGGGGCGGCGATCGACCTCGAAGCGGTCGGTGAAGCCGTCGCCGTCGGAGTCGGGGTCGAAGCGCGAGGTGTTGAAGCTGAAGTCGTTGTCGATCTCGTCGGGGAGGCCGTCACCGTCGCTGTCCACCACGCGATCGAGAGGCCCGGGCTCGCTCGAGAGCGGCTGCACGAAGAGGCTCTTCATCACGTTGCGCGAGAAGAGCGACGAGTAGTCGAGGGCGCCGAGGTTCAGCTGGGCGATGCCGGCGAAGTTGTTGAACTCCTGGTACACGCCGTTGCCGCGCTGGGCGAGCTGCTGCAGCGTCCACCCTGCGATGCTCTTGGCGGCGGCCGGCCCGTTCGTGAGCGGCACCGGCCCGGGCCAGCGCACGTAGCGCCCGTAGAGGTCCTGGCAGATGGGGCCGCACGCCCGCACCGCCTCTTCGTTGAACAGCAGCACGGTGTGCAGCCGCACGTCGCCGATGTTGTACTGATCGCGCAGCTCCATCAGCTGATCGACGTAGCTGAACAGCTGGTAGTTCTGGTTGCGGTCGGTGCCCGCCACGAAGGTCGTGATGCGGTCGGCCGGGGCGATCGGCGCGTTGATCTCGTTGCAGAACGTGCCGGCGCCCAGCGAGTCTTCCCACGTCAGGTCGGGGTTCAGGTCGTCGGCGTACTGGGTGAGGTTGTCGTTCGCCGCGCAGCGGGGGTACGGCACGCCGTCAGAGAGAAAGACGACGACGTAGCGCGTGCGGGGCAGCATGTTGGGCGCGGTGCGCTGGGTGGCGTCGATGTCGGCCGCGATGCGGGTGTACGCCGCCGCGAGGGCGCCCTGGTAGTCGGTGCCCTTGCCGAGCTCCGACTGGAGCGCGTCGACGCGCGCGATGAGGGCCGGGTCGTCAGGCCGCGCGAACCCCGAGGGAGGATAGACGCCCTTGATGTTGGTCTCGAAGGGCACCACCGCGACGTTGATGTTGCGCTGGGTCGCGAAGCCCGCGAGCAGCCGGCGCAGCGCGCGCACCCGGGCCGGCTGGGTGAGCCCGGTGACGTTGAGCGTCGCCGCCGCCATCTCGCAGAAGCCGTTCGACTCCTGGGAGCCGGGTGGATCGGAGACGCACATCGAGCCCGACTGGTCGACGACGAAGACCACCTTCACGGGGAACCCGTTTCGGTCAGGCCGCTCGGTGCAGACGCGCCCCGAGATCGAGAGCCGGTCGTCGACGTTGATCGAGTCTCTGGCCTTCTTCTCGATGTTGACGTCGGAGCAGCCGACCACCCCAGCGACTGCGACAGCGACGGCGAGTGCTTCGCGTCTCATGTGTTGCTCCTCCCGGCCCTGAACCACCAAGCCTACTGAACGACCTCGCCCCCCGTCAGCAATCGCTGGCGAGGGGCGAGTCGATTCACCGCTGGGTACGACTCCACTTCCTCACAGGCGCCTTCAGCTGCGGCGGCGGCGAATGAGGGCCAGCATCGCCAGGCCCAGGCCGGCGACCGAGGCGTCGAAGGGCACCACGCTGCACGACGCCGGCTTGGTGGGCGCGCCGCCGTCGGGGGTG
>JACSRE010000017.1 GCA_014879945.1 Myxococcus sp. | reverse complement strand
CGCACCAGGGCCTCGTGCGAGACGGGCTTGAGGAGCTGGGCGGAGGCGCCCTCGAGCGTGGTGGCCAGCCCGCTGAGGCAGATGATGGGCAGGCGGGGGCGTTGGCGGCGCAGCCCCGCGAGCGTCTCTTCGGCGCTCAGCCCGGGCATCGAGTAGTCGAGCAGCACCACGTCGACGTGCTCGCGCGCGCCCACCTCGAGGGCCTCGGCGCCCGAGGCGGCGTGCAGCACCCGGAAGCCGGCGCCGGTGAGGAGCGCGGCGTGGGAGCGGCGCACGGCGTCCTGGTCGTCCACCAGCAAGACAGCCTGCCCGGCGCCGTTGGGCACCGACGACGGCGCGTGGGTGAGGCGAAGCGGCTCGCCGCGGGCCGGCAGCAGCAGCGAGAAGGTGGTGCCCTGGCCCAGCTCGGAGCTGCACTCGAGGAAGCCGTGGTGCGCGCGCACCGTCGCCCACGCCGTCGAGAGCCCCAGGCCCGTGCCCCGGCCGGCGCCCTTGGTGCTGAAGAAGGGCTCCATGATGCGCAGGCGCGTGGCCTCGCTCATGCCCGCGCCGGTGTCTTGCACCTTCAGCTCGACGTAGCGGCCCTCGAGGTCGGGGTAGCGCCGCCTCAAGGTGTCGGGGTCGGCGAAGGCCGCAGAGACCTCGATGCGGGTCGGGCGCGCGCCGCCAGGCTCGAGCGCGTCGCGGGCGTTGAGCAGCAGGTTCATCACCGCCTGCTCCATCGCGGCAGAGTCCACCTCGGCCCAGGACGCGGCGTCGAGCGCGCGCAGCTCGAGCGCGACCCACGGCGCGAAGATCTGCCGGCACAGCTGCACCGCGCGGCGCACCACGTCGGCGAGGGCCTCTTTGCGGCCAGCCGCCGGCGGGGTGCGCGAGAAGACCATCAGCTGCTGCACCAACTGCGCGGCGTTGACGGCCGAGGTGAGGGCGTCGTCGATCAGCTCCTGGTCGGCGGGCGCGGCGCGCCCCTTGAGGAGCTCGAGCGCCGGCAGGATGACCGCCAGCATGTTGTTGAAGTTGTGCGCGACGCCGGCGGCGAGCTGGCCGACGGCCTGGAGCTTCTGGGCCTGGCGCAGCAGCTCCTCGGTCTGCCGGCGCTCGGTGACGTCGATGACGCCGCCGAGCAGCCCGGTGATCTGCCCCTCGTCATCGCGAATCACCCCGCCCTTGATGATGAACCACCGCGGCGTGTCGCCCTGGTCGGCGCGCAGCTCGAAGTCGGGGTACAGGCCCGTCTGGAGCGCGCGCTCGATGTGGCGGCCCATGGCCTCTTTCTGATCCGCGGGGATGAGGGCCATGTACTGCTGCACGGTGCGGGGCGACTGCTCGGGCGTGAGGCCGAACATGGCGTTGAGCTTCTCGTCCCACTCGACCGCGTCGCTCCGCCGGTCCCAGCTCCAGACGCCCACGTTCCCGGCGTCGAGGGCCAGCTGCATCTTGACGCGGCTCTGCGCCAGCCGGGCCTCGGCGTCGTGAACGCGCGAGACGTCGGCCGACACCAGCGCAAAGCCCACCAGCCGGCCCCCTTCGAGCACGGGCCCGACGTTGGTGACGTACCAGTCACGGGTGCCGTCGGGCGCCTGGGCGACGGACTCGAACGAGGTCGGCTGGAGCGTCTCTCTGGCGCGCTCGAGGGCGCTGCGCATCACCTCGTGCTGACTGGGGGGCGCGAAGCTGTAGATGCTCTGCCCCTGCGGCTGGCGCGAGGCGTACTCGGGCAGCACGCGGTTGATGTACTCGATGACCCCGTCGAGCGAGACGCGCATCACCACGGCCGGCACCGTCTCGATGAGCTGCCGGGTCCGGTCCACCTCGGCCTGGAGCGCCGCGACTCGCGCGTCGAGCGCGGTTGATTCGTCGAACGGCATGGCAGGACACCATAGCGCCGACGCGCAAGACCCGGTGGCCGCGAAAACGAGTTGCACACCGCCGCGAGCTGGTGTGTCAGGGCCCTGACATGCGCCAACTCCGCCTCGCCGCCCTCCCGTTGTTCCTGGTCGCCGCTGCCTGTTCACCCAGCGGCCCCGCGTCGGACTGCTCCGATGGCTGCACCGCGAACGGGCGGTCGTGCATCAAGGCGTCTGATCAGATCGACACCCTCTGCGGCCTCAACGGCGGCGCGTGCACCGACTGCATCGCGCAGGGCCTGGTCTGTCAGAAGGGCTTCGGGTGCACCTCTCGCATGGGCACGGGCGGCGGCTCGGCCGGCGGCGGAAGCGCGACGGCGGGCGGCTCCGCGACTGGCGGCGGCGACGCAGGCGGCTCGGCGACGGCAGGCGGCTCGGCGACGGCGGGCGGCTCGGCGACGGCGGGCGGCTCGGCGACGGCGGGCGGCTCGGCGACG
>JACSRE010000104.1 GCA_014879945.1 Myxococcus sp. | reverse complement strand
GGCATCACGGCGGGCGTGGTGCTGAGCCAGCCGCAGACGCAGCCGTACACCCCGCGCATGACGTCGCTGCCCGACATCGACGGGAGGCGGTGATGACGCGCGCGCTCCTCGCGGGCTTCGTCGTCGGCGTGGTGGGCGCCAGCGCCTGCGGGCCCGTGAAGCTGGTGGGCCCCACCGCGCTGGTGCTCGAGGTGTACTTCAGCGAGCAGCGCGGCACCCGGTCGCTGCTCGTCTCGGGCACGGCCGAGGTCGACGGCGTGCCCATCAACGTCTTCCCCACCAGCCAGCGCCCCGAGCAGCCCAGCGCCGCCGGCTTCCCGGTGCCGCAGACGGTGCGCGTCTTGCTCAACGACAGCCGCGCGGGGCTGCCCTTCACCCTCACCGTCATCGGGCTCGACGTCGACGGAGACCCGGTCGAGGCCGCGCAGCAGACCGTCACCCCGGTGGCGCAGACCGAGACGGCCGTCACCGTCACCCTCAAGCCCTTCACCGACACGGAGGACGCGGGCGCCGGCCGCTCCGACGCGGGGTTCTCGTTCGACGCAGGCCCCCAGGATGGCGGCCGCACCTGCACCTGCCCGGGCGGGTGCTGCGACTCCACCGGGCGCTGCGCGAGCCCGGCGCCGATTCCCCTGGCCTCGCAGCAGGTGCTGACGCTGGTGCTCGCGGGCCCGCTCGGTCAGTTCTGCACGACGGCGTGTGGGCTGGGCAAGGCGAACCAGTTCATCAACGGCCAGTGCCAGTGCGGCAACGCCCCGGCGTGTGGGGACGGCCTGCGCTGCCAGGGCACGGGCGCGAGCAGCCGCTGCGTCTGCGACAAGCACTCCGGGTGCCGGGGGTGCTGCAGCGCCAACGTGTGCCTCATCGGCGACCGCCTCGGCTGCGGCACCGCCGGCAACGCGTGCGGGCGCTGTGAAGGCGTGGCGAACGTCTGCAACGCGCCCGGCCGGTGCTCGGTCAACACCTGCACCCCGCCGAGCCCGGCGACCCAGAACCAGTGCTGCTCCGGCGTCGGCATGGTCTCGTCGGCGTGGCCCACCTGCCCCACCACGACGGGGGACTGCCGGGCCTGCGACGTGCTGCGCAGCAACACCTGTCGACCCGTCGCCGTCAACGGCGCCTCGGAGCCGTGTGGCTGCGGCGCCACCCCGCAGTGCCCCGCCGACGCCCTCTGTCTGCTCGTCAACGGCGCGGCGACCTGCGTTCGCCCCTGAGCCAGTACGAGAGCCCGCCATGTCTCCAACGCACCCCAACGCCGAGCTGATTCGACGCTTCTACGCGGCCTTCGGCCAGCGCGACGCCGAGGCCATGGCGGCCTGCTACGCCGACGACGTTCAGTTCGGCGACCCGGCCTTCCCCGACTTGAAGGGCGCCGCCGCGGGCGACATGTGGCGCATGCTCTGCGAGTCGGCCAGGGACCTGCGCATCGAGGCCTCCGAGGTCGAGGCCGATGACACCCAGGCCAGGGCGCGGTGGGTGGCGCACTACACCTTCAGCGCCACCGGCCGCCCGGTGGTGAATGACATCCGCGCCAGCTTCCGCCTCCGAGACGGCCGCATCGTCGAGCACCGCGACGTCTTCGACTTCGCCAGGTGGGCGCGCCAGGCGCTGGGCCTGCCCGGGCTGCTGCTGGGGTGGACGGGGTGGCTGCAGCGGCAGGTGCAGGCGAAGGCCGCCAGGGGCCTGGCCGGCTTTCAGAAGAAGCGCGCCGCCGGGGCGTGAAGGGCGCGAAGGCAAGGGGCCTGTTGCGCAGGCGCGTGCGCAACGAAATGGCGCCGGCGCTGCCGCGTGGAGTGGGGTGGTTCCTTCAAGCGGGAGGTCGAACTCGAATGCGTACCCCGGTGGTGTTGCTGGTGGCGGTGGTGATGGTCCTGCTGTCGGGCTGCAAGAGCCGCGAAGAGAAGCTCAAGGCCGCCGAGGATGAGGGCAACCTGCTCGTCGCGACGAAGGCGAAGCTCCTCAAGGGCGCCGCCGACGCAGTGAAGAAGGAAGGCAAAGAGGCCGCCGAGGCGCTGGCCGAGGGCGGCGGCGAGGTCGTCAAGGGCATCGGCACCGGCCTCGAGAAGAGCCTCAAAGAGGTGAAGCTGTCGTCACACGAGTCGCTCGCGCAAGGCGGGCTCACCGCGACCCGCGCGACGCGCAGCGAAGACGGCACCGCCCGGCACACCGTCACCGTGTACCTGACGTTCGAGAAGGCCTGGGCCGGCGTCGTCGAGCTGCGCGCCTACGACCAGCAGGACCGCGAGGTGGGCCGCGTGAAGGTGGACCTCGACGAGAAGGAGTCGAACGCGCGCTTCGTCGACTTCGTCTTCGACCCCCGCACGCCGCTCCTTACCGCGGGCCACTTCGACGTGCGCGCGACGCCGAAGGGGTAGTCAGCCAGCGCGGCGTGAACACGCGGCTGCGCTGGTGAGCCCTGGCGGCCCTGTCGCCTACGGGTGACGGCCGCGACGCTGGCTGGACAGGGAGCGCCTCTTTCCCCGAAGGTGCCGCGCATGACCGCCTCGCGCCTCGTCGTCGGAGCCCTCGTCGTGCTGGCCGGGTGTCAGGCCGCCGCGCCCGCTCCTGCGCCTACGGCCCACGCCCGCGCGTCGTTGGAGGGCGCCTTCGAAGCGGCGGCGCGCGAGTACCAGGTGCCGGTCGAGCTGCTGCGGGGCATCGCGTGGGTCGAGACGCGCGTGTCGCCCGCGGCCAACCTCGAGTCGGCCTCTGGCGGCCTCGGCCTCATGCAGCTCCCCGAGCGCGCCGACTGGCGGCTGCAGACGCGCGCCACCGCCCTCACCGGCGCGTCGCGCGGGCAGCTCGCCGTCGACCCCGTCGCGAACGTTCGTGGCGCGGCCGCGGTGCTGCGCGAGCTCTTCGACACCACCGCGCGTGACCAGCCGTCCCTCAACGCGCGGCAGGCCGGCGACTGGTACCGCGCCGTCTCGCTCTACATGGGCTTCGGGTCTGCCGACGCCGCGCACGAGTGGGCGGGCGACGTCTACCGCGCCATCGCCAACGGCTTCTCGGCGCCGCAGGCCGACGGCGTGGTGGCGCAGCCCCCGGTGTGGACGTCGTGGCAGCAGCACGCGCCCCAGGTGCAGGTGCGCCGCGACGGGCTGGGCGACTACCCCGGCCGGGCCACCTATGTGCAGTCGCCGAACCACACCAACGGCCGCTCCACCTACGAGTTCGTCGTCATCCACACCATGCAGGGCAGCTACGCGGGCTCGCGCTCGTGGTTCCTCAACACCAGCTCGAACGTGTCGGCGCACTACCTGGTGCGCTCGAGCGACGGCGAGGTGACCCAGATGGTCGAGCACGCCGACACCGCGTGGCACGCGCAGTGTTACAACGCGCGCAGCATCGGCATCGAGCACGAGGGCTACGTGCAGGACCCGGGGCGTTGGTACACCGACGCGATGTACGCCGAGTCGGCCAAGCTGACGCGCTACATCGCCGACCGCCACGGCATTCCCAAGACGCGCACCCGCATCATCGGGCACGTCGAGGTGGCGTCGAACTGCAACACCGGCGGGCACACCGACCCGGGCAGCGGGTGGAACTGGACGAAGTACATGAACCTGGTGACGGGCGCGGCCACCACCACGCCGGGCGCCGGCACCCTCATCGGCGTCATCTACCAGGGCGGCAGCTCGACCAACCGCGTGGCTGGCGCCGTCGTCACCGTCGCGGGCCAGAGCCTCACCACCGGGGCCGACGGCCTCTACCAGTTCCAGCTCGCGCCCGGCGCGTACACCGCCAGCGTCACCAAGCCGGGCTACGGCGCCAACTCCGTCGCGCGCACGGTGACGACGGCCACGCAGACGTGGGGCTCGATGGAGATCAACCCGGCGACCACGCAGACGGGCACCCTGGCGGGCAAGGTGTTCGTCTTCAACCCGGCGAGCGCGGGCGACATGTCGCAGCCCATCGCGGGCGCCACCGTCACGGTGAGCGGCCGGACGGTGATGACGAGCGCGTCGGGCGATTACACGGTGGCGCTGCCGGCCGGCACGCACACCGCGACGGTGACGAAGGCCGGGTACCAGCAGGCCCAGGTGACGCGCGCGGTGACGGCCGGCCAGACGGCCTCGGCGCCGGTGGGCCTGACGCTGACCTCGACGCCGGACACGCGGGCGCCCGAGGTGATGGTGGACAGCCCGGTGAGCGGCGCGATGCTCGGCCTCGCGGTGGTGCAGGTGCAGGGCACGGCCAGCGACGACCGCGGCCCGGTGAATGAGGTGCGGGTGGCGCTCAACGCCGGCGCCGAGCGCGCGGTGCCGGTCACCAACGGCGCGTTCTCGGTCGAGCTCAAGCTGAAGCCGGGCACCAACACCGTGGTGGTGAAGGCGCGTGACGCCGCCAACAACGAGGGCTCGGCCACCGCCACGGCGACCTTCCTCGCGGGCGTGACGGGGCTGGTGACGAAGGAGGGCGACGGCGCGCTCCCCATCGAGGGCGCGACGGTGGAGCTGCGCGAGGCCAGCAGCGGCGCCGTGGTGTCGACGGCCACCAGCGCGGCCGACGGGCGCTACATGTTGGCGGTCGGAGCCGTGCCGGCGGACTACACCCTGACGGCCCGCGCCGACGGCCACCGCACCTCGAGCCAGACGGTGTCGATTCCCGACGACCAACGCCTGACCGTCGACGTGATGTTGGCGGTGGGCGCCTCGATGACGGGCGAGGCGAGCCTGCGCTTCATCGAGCCGCTGGACGGGGCCGAGCTGATGACCGACTCGGTGACGGTGTACGGGCAGGTCACCGGCTTCGACGTGGCGACCGTGACGCTCAACGGCGCTCCCGCCGAGCTGGTGGGGGCGGGCGGCTTCTCGGCGACGGTGCCGTTGGTGCGGGGCGCCAACCTGCTCGAGGCGGTCGCGACGGGCATCTCGGGTGAGTCGGTCTCGGCGCGCGTGACCGTGTCGTTCAACGGCGCGCTCGCGCGGCCTGAGGACGCCGCCAACCTGAACGTGGTGGGCGGGTGCGCGAGCGCGGCCGGGCTGACGCCGTGGCTGGTGCTCGCCGCGCTCGTGCGCCGGCGTCGTCGCGGCTGAATCACCGGCGCGCCGGGGCTGATGGCGCGAGCCCGAGCCCGGCGGCCTGGCCGTCCCGACGCGCTGGTGCGTCGTCGTCGCCGCCGATTCACTCGTGCGACGAGGTGTCGGGGCGAGCCCGAACCCGAGCCGTTCCGATGCGCTGGTGCGGTGTCGTCGCCGCCGATTCGCTCGTACGCCGAGATGACGGCCTGGCCGTTCCGCCGCGCTCGTGCGTCGTCTTCGGCGGGCCTGACCCGCTGGTGGCCAGAGATCGGCGCCCACCCGAGCGTTGGCGGACGGAGCTGAAGGCGTGGCGGCTCCTCGTGCAGCGCGCCGCCCTCGTCGAGCGCGCGGACGCACGTGCGCGTTGAACCCGCGCTGCAGCGTCTCTTCAGGGGAGGAGCAGGACCTTCCCCACCACCTTGCCTCCTTCGGACAACCGGTGGGCCTGCTCGGCCTCGGCGAGAGGGAACCGGGCCTCGACGCGGGTGGTGAGCTCGCCTCGCGCGAGCGCGGCGACCAGGGGCTCCAGGTTCTTCCGGTTGGGCCGCCCGAGGATGCTCTTCACCCGGCCGTCGAAGGCGATGGCGGGAACGTCGGCGCCGCGCACGACGATCAACGCGATGACGCCGCCGGGCGCGAGCAGGGGCCTGCACGCCGCCAGAGGGTAGCGGTCGGTGCCCACCGCGTTGAACACGAGGTGGTAGGGCCCGTGCGCCGCGGCCTCTTTGAAGACCTCGCCCCGCGTGTAGTCGAGGGCCGTCGCGCCCAGGCTCGTCACCAGCGCCACGTTCCGGGTAGAGCACACGCCGACCACCCTGGCGCCCAGCGGGCGGGCCAGCTCCAGCGTGGCCAGGCCCACCGCCCCCGACGCGCCCAGCATCAACACGCGCTTCCCCGCCGAGAGCTTCGACACCTCGAAGGCCCGCAGCGCGGTGGCGCCGGGCACCGGCAGGCAGGCCGCGGCCTCGAAGCCGACGGTGGCGGGCAGGAGCGCGCATTGGTCGTCGCGCACCACCACCTCGGTGGCGTAGCTGCCGAGCTGGCCGCGCGAGAAGTCGGTGGCCCCCACCACCCGCGCGCCCACCTTGAGGTCCGCGTCAGGCGCCGCCTCGATGACCTCGCCGGCGAAGTCCACTCCCACCACCAACGGGCCGGACGGCCCCACGAAGCGGTGCAGGAACCGCAGCGGCCCACCGCTGCGCATCTTCCAGTCCACCGGGTTGACGCCGATGGCCGCCACCTTCACGCGCACCTCGCGCGCCTCGAGCGGGCGGCGCGGCACCGAGACCACCCGCAGCGGCTCGGTCGCAGACGCGGAGGTGGCGACGGAGAGGGAGTCGGGCATGCGCGCTCCCTACCACGCGGCGCGCAGGTGCCCGTCGCGCGCTCGAGCTGCGCCCCACCGAGCAGGCGGGTCAACGCCGGCTCCCGACGCTGGCGCGAGGTTCGGCTCCAACGAGCAGGCGGCTCCCGACGCTGGCGCGAGCTTCGGCCCCACCGAGCAGGCGAATGTCGCATCCGGACGAGCGCCACGCATGGGCGAACACGACACCGAGCTGGCGAACCTCCGTGAGGTTCGAGCGCAGAGCGAGCTGCTGGCTCCGTTCAGGCCACCAGCGCGTCGACGAGGCGCGCGACGTCGGCCTGGCCCACGCTGCACAACGCCACCCGCACCGCGCCCTTCTGCGGCACCACGTAGACGCCGCGCTCCTTCATCTTCGCGGCGCGGCCCTCGGCGTCGTCGGTGAAGACGGTGACGAAGAAGCCACCTTCGTAGCGCGGGTACTGGAGCCCGCGGGGGCGGGCGAGGGCGTTGAAGGCGTCGACCCGCGCGGTGAGGAGCGCCTTGAGCTTCTCGCGCTCGGCGTCGCACTGGGCCTTCAGGCTCGAGTCGGTCAGCAGCTTCGTCACCGCCCACAGCCCGCCGCGGGTGCAGTTCGACCAGGTGCCGCGACAGGCATAGGCGAGCGCCGCCTGAACCGCGCCGCGCTCCTTCGGGTCGGCCTCACAGGCCAGCAGCGCGCCGACGCGCAGCCCGTAGTGGGTGAAGGACTTCGAGCCGCTCCACGCGAACAACAGGCCCACCTTGCCCAGCAGCGGCGTCAGCTCGCTCATGAAGGCGCGCGGGTCCTTCGCGGTGCCGTAGAGGAAGTACGCCATGTCGACCAGCAGCGTGATGGGCCCCCGGTCGGCGTGCGCGACGAGGCGCTCCACCACCTGCCGCCACTCGGCGTTGCGCATCGAGTAGCCCGTCGGGTTGTTGCAAGGGTCGTTCAAGAACAGGAGCACCCGGCCCTGGCCTTTGAGCTGCGCGTCGAGCTTCGCGTCGAGGGCCGCCACGTCGAGCTGCCCATCGGCCGCGAACATCGAGAACGTCTCGAGGCCGCGCTCGTGCTCGTCGCAGAGCGTCTGGTAGGGGCCCCAGAAGAAGCTGGGGGTGAGCATCTTCTGGCCCGCCTCGAGGTAGTTCATCAGCGCGTGGCGCAGGGCGCCGGTGCCGCCGGGCGTCGCCACCGCGGTCGCGCTCTGCTTGAGCGCCTCGTGGCCCGCGAAGGTGTCGTTGATGACGGCCTCGTTGTACTGCGGCGTGCCGGGGATCGGCGCGTAGGCGGCCCACTCCTCGCGCGGCACCTGCTTGAGGAGCGACGCGACGCTGTCGAGGATGGCCAGGCTGCCGTCGTCGTTCATCAGCGAGCCGATGGTGGCGTTCACCACCTGCTCACCCGCCTGCTTGCGGCGCGTGGCCTCGGCGTTGAGGGCGAAGATGACGTCTTTGTCGGGGCGGTTCTGCCGCGCAGGAATGAGGTGGCGCATGCGGGCCTTGTGCCCCAGTCGCCGCGCTCGATCCAGCCTTCGGCGAGGGCCGGGGTGTCAGCTGCCGCGGCTGCCGATCGCCTCGCGCAGCGCCGCCTCGAGGGCCGCGCCGGTGTACGGCTTGGTGAGCGAGAAGACCCGGCCCTTCTCGACGATGTCGGTGGCGGCGTACCCGCTCGAGACGATGATGGGCAGCGCGGGCGCGAGGGTGCCGAGCTGGCGGCTGGCCTCCACGCCGTCCATGTCGGGCATCGTGAGGTCCATCAGCACGACGTCGTAGGCGTCGGGGTTGGCGCGGACCAGGTCGAGGGCGACGCGGCCGGTCTCAGCCTCGTCCACGGTGCAGCCCATGGACTTGAGCAGGCGGTTGCAGCTGCGCCGCAGGAGCGCTTCGTCGTCCACCAGCAGCACCCGGCAGGACAAGGGCGTCACGTGCGAAGGCTCGAGGAGTAGGCGAGAACGAAGCTGAACACGTGGACGACCCCCGCAGACACCCTCGCAAGAAGCGGCCCCCCACGTCCAGCCCCCCTCGTCACATACCGGCAGGGGTACACTCACCCCATGGCACGTCCGCTCGGTGAGCTGATCAACCAGGAGGAGCCCGCCTGGCCGCAGGTGCGTGAGTGGGTCGAGGGCGCCAGGGCGCGGACCGTCGAGGTGCTCGACACCACGCCCTCGCGCGCGAAGGCGGTGCTGCTGGAGCTGCAGGTGACGACCCGGTCTCCCATGGGGGCCATCGCCTTTCAGACCGGCGGGCTGCTCATCGACTCGGGCTGGGTGCGGCTGTTCGGCGGAGGGTGCTCGAGGTTCGAAGGCGACCTGGCGCGGTGGAACGGCCTGGGCCCGCAGCCCCTCACCGACCGGTTCGAGGGCGCGATGCTGGTGGGGCACGACGTGGTGGGCGGCTTCTTCGCCCTCGACGGTGGGGCCCTCGGAGACGGCACCGGCGACGCCTACTACCTCGCGCCCGACACGCTCAGCTGGGAGCGGCTGACCGACGGCTACTCCTCGCTGTTGGTGTTCCTGCTCCAGGGCGACCTGCGCGGCTTCTACGGGGAGCTGCGGTGGGATGGGTGGGAGCCCGAGGTGAAGGCGCTCTCGCCCGACCTGGGCTTCCATTTTCATCCGCCCCTGTTCGCCGAGCCCGAGGCCGGCGCGCCGCGGAGCCGGAAGGCCGTACCGATGACCGAGCTGCTCGGCCTGGCGCTCGAGTTCATGGAGCAGCTGGGCGGTCCTGAGGACGTGGGAGCATGATGCTCCAGGCGCTGGTGCTGCTCGTCAGCGCGCAGCGCTCCGTCCAGATGCCTGCGCGGCCGGCGCCCAGGCCCTCGCTGGCGACCGCGGTGAGGCACCTGGCCGACCCACGAACCTCGTGGGAGCAGCGGCTGGGCGCGATGCAGGCGGTGGAAGACGCGGGCCGGCCCCTCACCGAGGCGCAGCTGAAGACGCTCCAGGTCGCCCTGGGGGCGGCGAGCCAGGCGCCCTCGGGGGCGTGCCCGCCCGATGAGCGCGAGCGGGGGTCGTGCGGCATCGAGGTGGGGCCATGTCTGAGCCCTGCTGGCTTCATCCTCGCCGCGGTCGCGGAGTCTGCGGCTTCAGGCGAGTTCGTCGACGCGGCCCTCCGGGTGCTCGACGAGGGGAAGGACCCGTGGGCGAGGCCCATCGCTCGGCGGTTGTTGGGCCGGGCACGGCACGCGCGCGCCGAACGCGAGGCGCAGGCGCTGCTCGAGCTGAGGGCGTACGCCTGCGTCGGTGAGGCCGCGCGGATTCTCGCCCCGCTCCCACGGCTCTCTTCCGCCACCCGCGCGTTGCTCGAGCGTGAAGCGACGGGCGCGAGCGCGAACAGCCTTGCGGTCGCCGAGCTCGTCGCGAGTCGTGCAGAGCCCTGGGCCGAGGCGCTGGTCGAAAGGCTGCTGCGTCACGCAGACGTCGACCTGCGTCTAGGCGCGGTTCGGGGGCGCGCTGGCCGCCTCGCGAGCTCGCCGGGGGTGCGCGAGGCGTTGGCCGAGGTGGCCCGGTGTGATGCGGCTGCGCACGTTCGCAAGGAGGCGCTCGACGTCCACCGCGCGGCTGGGGTCGAGGTGAAGCCCGCGCCGTGTGCAGCGCCGGAGTGGACGGTCGCCGACCGGGTGGTGAGAGGGAAGGGCCTCGAGGTGACCCTGCGCTCGAGCTCGTCAGTCGCCGCGCCGTCCGCTGCCTGCGCCCAGTGGGCGGGCGCGCGCGGCTTCTTCGCGCTGGGCACCGTCGGAGCTGCCTGCGTCGTGGGCATCGACCGCGGCGAGTTCGGAGGCGGGCTCCTCACCTTTCGCGCCGGGCAGGCCGAGGTGCTCGCCCGTGATGACTTCTTGAACCCGGTCGCGCTGCTCAGGCGCGGCCACGAGGTGCTGGTGATGTCAGCGCTCGACCACCTGGGCGGCTCGGGGGGAGTGGGCCGGGTCAGCCGCGATGACGGGGCGACGCTCTCGTACGAGCGGCTCATGCGCCTGCCGGGCAGGCCCAGCGCCTGGGCCACCGTCGGCGACCGGCTCTTCGTCTCGTTCGACCCCGAGAGCCTCGCCGGCCCCTGCGCGTCAACAGGTGACGAGGTGACGTATGTGTTCGAAGCTGACGGTGCGTTCTCCCTCGCGCGTGGCGCGGCGACGCGCTGCCGTTGGCCATGACCCTCTCAGGAGCAACCTGCCGATGACGCCCCTCTCAGGAACCCGCGACTGGGCGAAGCTGCCGCTGGCCCTGGGCGCCGTGCTCGTCGTCACCTTCGTCGCCACCTACTTCACCAGCCCCGAGGGGCACCTCAACTGGTGGCTCGAGGTCGGCCCCGGCGTCATCGGCATGGCGGCCCTGGCGCTCACCTTCAAGCGCTTCCCCATGTCGCGGCTCGTCTACGTGGGCGTCTTCGTGCACGTCCTCATCCTCGTGTACGGGGGCTTCTACACGTACGCGAAGGCGCCGCTGGGCGAGTGGGCGAAAGAGGCCTTCGGCTGGCAGCGCAACAACTACGACAAGATCGGCCACTTCGCGTTCGGCTTCTTCCCCGTCTTCACGCTGCGCGAGGTGCTGTTGCGCCAGACGAAGCTCGAGCGCGGCGGGTGGCTGGTCTTCCTCCTCATCTGCGTCATCCTCGGGTTCGCGGCGCTCTACGAGTTCATCGAGTGGTGGGGCGCGCTGCTGCTCGACCCGGCCGGCGGCGACACCTTCCTCGGCTCGCAGGGCGACATCTGGGACGCGCAGAAGGACATGCTCTGGGCGGGCATCGGCGCCACCGTGGGGCTGCTCTTCTTCTCGAAGCTGCACGACGCGTCGATGGAGAAGGCGCGCGCGGCGCTCACTTCACCGTGACGGGAATGTCCTTCGTCGTCTCGTCGGTGATGAGGCGGAGCGTCAGCTTGCCCTTCCTCGCGCCCTGCACGAAGAGGGTGGACTCGCGGCGGGTGACGTCGGTGCCCTCTTTCCACTCGTCGCGCTTGATGCGCTGGCCCCAGTAGACGTCGGCCGCGTTGCCCATCACCTGCAGCTCGACGGGCTTGAGCTCGTCGATGCGGAACTCCATCACCTCACCCACCGCCAGGCCCACCTCGTCGACGTCGAGCAGCCAGGGCGGCGACCAGCCCGGCGCGGGGCTCCAAGTGCGGCGCACGTCGTTGGCGAGCTCCTCTTCGTACTTCTCGCGGGTGATGAGCTCCTGCGGCGCGTCGAGGCTCTTCACCGTCGCGGCGTCCTTCGTGTAGACGCGGCGCCAGTCACCGCGCTCGACGGGGCGAAAGCTGGCGCAGCCGACCGCGAGGGCCAACGTCGAGGCGATGACGAAGAGGCGGGTCTCCATGCGGCGCGATGTTGGCGCGCCTTGGTGGAGCTGTCACGGACGACGGGCGGGGCCCGCGTCGTTCAGAGGTCGTTCGAGGCGGCCACGTTGCCGCGCTCGGGCATGTCGAAGCCCTTCTCTTCCTTCACCACGCGCTTGACGGGGCGCGCCGGGCGAATGGGCGAGAGGTCGTCGTCGGCGTCGAGCGTGCGCACGGGCGTCGGCGTCTGCGGCACCTGGGTGGGCACCTCGAGGCGCTGCTCCACCTCGGCCTGCTTCACGGCCTCGGCCTGGCGCGCGGCGAGGTACACGGCGACGCCGGTCAGCACGATGATGGCGGCGGCCATGGCGCCGCCGAGCACGAAGACCCAGCGCGCCGGCTTCTGCAGCTGCGCGAGCTGCTCGGCCGTCAGCGTCACCGCGCCCGCGTTCGCGAGCTCGGGCGAGACCATGATGGAGTCAGTCAGCTGCACCGAGGCCATCGCAATCGGCGTCATGCGCGGCGGGGGCGGCACCTGCATCTCGGACACCACGCTGGTGACGAGCGAGGGCTGCGAGAGGTTGACCAGGCCGCGCATCTGCACGGCCGGCATCTCGATGGTGGGGAGCTTCACCACGTCGGTGGCCGGCACCTCGGGCACTTCCTGCGACTCGGTGCGGGGGAAGGGCAGGCTCACCGCCGAGGCCTCGCCAGCCGGCGTCTCGTCGGCCGGCTTCAGCGCGGCCACCACCGTCGTCTCGGCGACCACCGCTGCGTCGGCCGCGGCGGCCGCGCCGGGCTCGGTGGGCTCGAGCGTCATCGGCATGCGCGCCATGGCCTCGGCCGCCGCCATCATCTCGGGGGGCAGGCGCACCGCGGGCATCTCGGGCACGGTGGGCAGCATGGCCGGCGCGGGCGGGCGCGCGAAGGCCAGCGCCACGTCGCGCGCCGAGGGCCGCTCGGCCGCGTCGGCCGACACCATGCGCATGATCATCGAGCGCCACGGGTCGGGAATCGTCGACGGCACCCGGGGCACCCACTCGCCCGAGGCCACCAGGTGCACCACGCCCAGCGTCGTCTGCGCGGTCGGCAGCGGCGCGCCCGCGATGGCGCACAGCACCGCGCCCAGCGAATACACGTCGCCCGACATCGACGAGCCTGAGCCCTTCGCGCGCTCCGGCGAGAGGTAGGCGGCGGTGCGGGGCAGGTTCTGCATCAGCCGGTTCTCGCCCCGGCGGTCGGTCATGCGGTTGGCGATGACCAGCGGCATGTCCCAGAGGTAGGCGCGGTCGGGCGGCACCAGCAGCACCGACTCGGTCGAGAGCTCGCCGTGCACCACGCCCTGGTCGTGCACCGTGGCCAGCGCGTCAGACAGCTGCGAGGCCACGCGGATCACCAGGTCGATGTCGAGGCGGTCTTCGACGAGCGCCGACAGCACCTGGCCTTCGGGGAAGTCCATGGCCACGAAGGCCGACGCGCCCACCGAGCCGGTCTGGAGGATGCGGGGAAGGCTCAGGTGCTCGGGGAGCTTCTCGCAGGCCTTGGCCGCGGCGTCGCCGTTGGCCTCGAGGGGGAGCCAACGGACCGCCAGGCGGCTGCCAGACTCGATGTTCTCGGCGCAGTCCAGCCGGCCGATGCCGTCGCACCGCAGCGGCGCCCGAATCTTGATCTTTGGATCCAACTCACCCATGTCCGGCCCCCTGCTGTTCAGAACGTCAGCGCCCCTCAACCAGGACGCCGGCGGACGCACCCCATACCACCCTC
>JACSRE010000113.1 GCA_014879945.1 Myxococcus sp. | reverse complement strand
CACGGTTTGAAAGGAGGTGGGGGAGACCGCGCCGCGTAAGCGGAAACGGCACCCCCATCCACCAATGCGGCATGGCTCCTCGGCGGTGGTGGCGTTGGTCCTGGTGGGCTGCATCGACGTGACGCTGCCGGAGCCGCCGCCCCCGCCCGGCCCCGGCACGGTGCAGGGCACGGTGGTGTACGCGGTGGCGGGCCGCACCGGCACCCGGCCCGCGGGCGGCGCGCGCATCAGCCTGCTGGGCACCAGCACGCAGACGGTCGCCGACGCCGAGACCGGGCGCTTCGTCGTCAGCGGCATCACCCAGAGCACGGGCCGGCTGCTCTTCTCGTTCGACGCCGACGGCGACGGCGTCGACGACCGCCAGCGGCTCCTCGAGCTCTCGGCCATCGGCGCAGGGCGAGGCCAGGACGTCGCCCTGGGCGAGGTGGCGCTCTCGCGCAACGCGACCGTCGTCGGGCGGGCGCTCCGCGGCGACAACCCGCTGGGCACCGGCCACGGCGGCACCACCGTCTTCGTGCCGGGCGCGCCCTACGCCACCACCACCGCCGACACCGGTGAGTTCGTGCTCGAGAACCTGCCCGAGGGCCCGCTGCAGCTGGCGTTCTACCGCCCCGGCTACGCGGCCGAGAGCCGCGACCTCAACGTGCGCGGCGGCGAGGAGTCGCGCGCCGCGAGCGTGTCGCTGGCGCCGGTGATGACCTCGACGCCCGCCACCGTCAGCGGCGTGCTCCGGTTCGATGACGGCGCCCCCGTCGCCAACGCGCGCGTGCGCTTCGTCTCGTCGACCACCACCTTCACCGCCACCACCGACGCCAACGGCGGCTTCTCGGCGCAGGCCTCGACCGGCCTCTACCAGGTGGCCATCGAGGCCGACGGCGCGGCGTCGGTGCGGCTCTACAACGTGCTGGTGCTGCCGGGGGCCAACGACGTCGGCGAGGTGCAGCTGGCGCGGGGCACCTCGACGCCGCTCGACCTCGACGCCGGCGCCCCGGTGGACGGAGGCCCCTCGGGGCCGGTGGCGCTCATCGACCCGCCGTCGCTGGCGGTGGCGCCGGGCGGGTCGGGCACGCTGAGCAGCGCGCGCTCCTTCGGGCTTCGGCCGCTCACGTCGCGCTGGCGCAACGCCGGCGACGGGGGCCTCGCGCTCGTCTTCGCCGCGCCCGACACCACGAGCGGCTTCACCCAGTTCACCGCGCCCGACGCGTCGGGGCGCTTCCCTGTCGCCCTCACGGTGGTCGACAGCCAGAGCCGGGTCAGCGCCGAGGCCAGCGCGACCGTCTTCGTCGGCGTGCGGCCCACGGTGGTGGTGAGCGCGCTCGGCGGGCTCTCGGTCGCCCCCGCCGCGAACGTCACGCTTCAGGCGGCGGCGCAGAGCGCCGATGGGCGCCCCATCACCGAGTACCGGTGGGCGCAGGTGACGGGCCCGCGCGTGGTGATTCCGTCGCCGGCTGGCCCGCTGCTCTCGTTCACCGCGCCGCTCGTCGCCGCGCCGACGCCCATGACGTTCGAGCTGGTCGTCGTCACCGACGTGGCCTTCGAGAGCCTGCCCGCCACCATCACCCTGGTGCTGCAGCCGGTGGTGACGACGACGGTGGCGGTGGCCGCGTCGCCCTCGCTGGTGGAGTTCGACGGGGGCCGCTCGGTGGTGCGCCTCACCGCGAGCGTGGTGGGGGGCGCCCCCGACGCCAGCTGGGCCATCGACTGGTCGCCCTCGAACGACGGCTGTCTGCTGGCTGACGGAGGCGTGGACCTGACGTGCCCCGAAGGCTGGGCGCTGTCGAACACCGCGGGCGAGACGACCGAGTTCCTCGCGCCCGCCGTCTCGGGTGACCGCACCCTCACCTTCACCGCGACCGCGCGCATGGGCGGCGCGACCCTCTCGGCCCCGGTGCGGGTGCAGGTGCTCGACCGGCGGCCCGCGCGGTGTACCGACGCGCTCTCGACCCTCTCGTACCAGGTGGTGTGCGACGAGCCGCTGGTGGCGAACAACGCCGCCTTCGACGCCGGGGTCCTCGCCGACGCCTTCATCGCCGTCGATGGCGGCCACGCCGTCGTCTTCTTCACCGAGCCGCTGCCCTTCGCGCCAGTGCAGGTCGCGCTCTCGGGCCTCACCGACCGCGCGGGCAACGCGCCGGCGCCGTTTCGCACCGGGCCGCTGACGCCCAGCCTCGCCGTCAGCCCGCGCCTGGTCACCAGCACCACCTCGACGACGGCCAGCCGGCCAGCGTGGGTGACGCTCCAGGGCGCCAACGGCGGGCCTGCGCGCACCGTGGTGGTGGGCCGGAGGACCGAGCAGGTTACCAACTCCCGCATGGTGTGGGAGCTCGACCCGGCGAGCTGCTCGGGCGTGTGCACGGCGAGCGAGCACCAGCGCATTCCGGGCGTCGGCACCGCCCCCGGCCCGTCGACCTCGGTGGTCTCGCTCGGCGGCCGGGCCTGGGTCATCGTCTCTCGAGACAACCCCGCGGGGCTGGTGGAGTACTCGAACGGCGTCTGGCGCGAGGTGCTGGTGTCACAGTCGCCGCCGCTGCTGGGGCTGGCCGCGCAGGGCTCGCAGGGCTCGCAGCTGTGGGTCCTCAGCAGCGACGGCGGGGTCCTCGACCGGCGCTCGTGGAACCCGGGCCCTGACGGTGGCTCCTACGGCGCCCCCGAGGTCATCACCACCCAGCTCACCTCGGACGACGTCGAGCTGGCCTTCTCTCCCACGGGCCAGGCCTTCGCGCTGGCGGCTGACTCGTTCGGCGTCTCGCAGTTCGAGGCCTTCGGCTCGAGCTGGACCCCGGCCGCGTTCTCGGTCGACCTGGGGCAGATGCTCCGCGCCCGCGCGGTGCTGTTCGGCCCGACGCTCCACGAGGCGATGGTGGTCGGCAAGGTGTCTGACGGCTCCTTCGAGGCGCGCGTGAACGGCCCGGTCTCGATGACCCCCGCCACGCCTTTCGGCGTCGCGGGAACCGAGTTCGACGTCGAGCGCTTCGGCGGCTCGGTGGTGGTGGGCTGGGGCACGCCGTCTGGCGAGATTCGGCTCTCGCTCGTCTCGTTCGGGCCGGGCGGGCCTGGCGGGCAGGGGCTGCCGCGGGTGAGCGCCGTGTCGCTCCCGGACGGCGGGCTCAACTTCAACGCGCCCACCGCGACGGGCTTCTCGCCGCGCGTCATGGTGCAGGGCGCCGAGGTGTTCCTGGCGTGGGATGAAGAGGTCGCCGCTGGCGGGCCGTGGCGCATGAACGCGCTGCGGCTCCAGTAGCGACGACGACAAGAAGCCAGCGCGCGCCCGAGTGAGAAAGCCGGGGTTGAAACACCGTTGCAGGGTGGTGTCCGCCATGGACGAATCCCCCACGAGTGGAGGATTCCGGAATCGAACCGGAGAGTGTGCGTGTAGGGCCTCGTCGGCCGGGCGCGCGCTGGTGAAGGCTCAGACGCGCCTGGCTTCAAGAACCTGACGCCGGCTCCAGCCACGCCTCGACGTTCGAGCGCACCGGCAGCGCCGCGAAGCGCGCGGGCGTCTGCTTCGCCGTCGTCTTCGCCTCGAGGTGCGCAGGCCGCGCGGCCCACGCCTCGGCCACCTCGGCGTCGAGCAGGTGCGTCGGCCGCACGTTGCCCAGCGCCGCGAGCATCGACTGCCGCGCGCGTGGGTTCAGCTTCTCCAGCTCGCTCAGCAGCGCGCCCATGGCGTCGCGCTTCAGGTCGGGCTGCGAGCCGCACAAGGTACACGGCAGCAGCGGAAACCCCTGGAGCGCCGCGAAGCGCGCGATGTCGGCCTCGGCGCACTCCAGCAGCGGGCGAATGACGGTGAAGCGGCCATCATCGGTGGTGTACCGGGCCGGCATCGCCTGCAGCTTGCCGGTGTAGACGAGGTTCAAGAGGAACGTCTCGAGGGTGTCTTCGCGGTGGTGGCCCAGCGCCACGGTGGTGCAGCCCAGGCGCGCGGCGGCCGAATAGAGAATGCCCCGCCGCAGCCGGCTGCAGGTGGCGCAAGGCGTCTGGCCCTCGGCCATGCGCGCCTTCACCGTCGAGAACGTGTCTTCCGACAGCACCTCGAAGCGGTGCCCCTGCTGCTCCAGCCAGCGCACCAGCGGCGCGCCGTCGTAGCCGGGCTGGCGTTGGTCGAGGTGCACCGCGATGAGCTCCACGCCAAAGGGCAGGGAGCGCACCAGGCGGTGGAGCAGGTGCAGCATCGCGTAGCTGTCCTTGCCGCCCGACAGGCACACCATCACGCGGTCACCGGCGCGGAGCAGCGCGTGCTCGTGCACCGTCCGGGTGACGCGCGAGAGCAGCCGCCGCTCGAGCCGCTCGCGCTCGTCGAATTCGGGGGCCGTGGGCTGGAGGCTCGTCATGCGTGGCCGTGTGCCACGAACGCGCCGGCGCCGGCTACTCCACCTGCACCACGTAGAAGGTGATGGCCGCCGCGGCAGAGGAGACGGCGCGCTGCGCGGTCACCGTGGTGGCGTCGGTCAGCTCGAGCGTGAACGCCGCCTGCCCGGGGCGCGAGGCCACCGGCTCGTCGGTCTCGCCGGTGCCCTGGCCGTTCGCCGACTGGCCGCTCGAGACGACGAAGGTCCGCGTCGGGTCCACCGCGGTGATGGTCGAGGTGAGCTGGGCCTGCCCCGCGGCGAAGGTGAGGGTGCGCTCCTGAACCGTGGCGCGGGGGCCGAAGTCGACGCGCTCCCAGGCGACGGATTGCGCGACGTCGACCGCACAGCCCGCGTCGCCGAGCGCGCGCGAGAACCTGAGCTCTGACGGCCCCGGCATCGAAGCCCGCGCGAGCAGGCTGCAGGTGTTGAGGGCCGCGTTGGACGAGGTGCCCGTCTGCGTGAGCGTCGCGCGCTGCAGCGAGGCCGGCGTGAGCCCCAGCAGCGTCGTCTGCGCGACCCCCGCCAGGAGTCCTCCGTCGAGCGTCCCCCGGGCCACCGAGACGCCGTCCCACTCGATGGCCTGGAGGTCGTAGCCCTGGCACCCTCCGATGCTGGCCGACACCGTGGTGGGGCTGGTGAGGGTGAACACCGGCGCGTCTTCGTCATCGTACTGCCCTGACGAGTTCGCCACCGCCTTCAGCAGGAACGTCTTGGCGGGGTCGACGGTCGTTCCCAGCGTGATGGTGGTCGCGCACGAAGTCGACGACGCCTGAACGACCCGCAGGCCGGTGGGCACCTCGACGACCTGCCAGTGAACGGTGGCGCGCGCGGCGCCGCTGCGGCGGGAGCAGGCCACTCCGCCGCTCGAGGGGAGCCGACAGCGAACCATGGCGTCGGCGTAGGGCCCGGCCGAGATGCCCTGGAAGAAGAGCATCGTCGCGTCTCGCGCGATGGGGGCCGGGGTGAGCCCACACGTCCTGGTGAGCTGGGGCACCGGCCCACCGTCGATCAGCCCGGCGTCGGGGCCGCCGTCGATGAGCGTCCACTCCTGCGGATCGAAGGTACAGGTGCCGCGCCGAACCATCGGCAGGGCGTCGACCATCGCGGTGGCCGGCGTCATGAAGTTGACCTGCGCCTGAAGGGTGCCCATGCCGCCCGCCAGCACCCGCACGAAGACGGTGTCGGTGGTGGTGCCTGCGCCGAGCACCTGCGCCGCCGTCGCGGTGGTGCAGGCGGCGTCGGAGTAGAAGCGCGCGCCCGAGATCGGGGTGGAGGAGAACGAGACGTTGGCGTTGCTGCCCACCGCCATCGCCATGCCCCCACGCCGCGCCTGGTAGCTCATCGGGAAGCAGACGCCGGCGCGGAGCTGGCTGGGCGGCGGGTTGATGAACACCAGCGAGTCGGGCCCATTGACGAAGGTGACGGCCTGGGTGGCGCCGGTGAGGCCGGTCGAGCTGACCGAGACCATCGCCGTGCTCGGCGTGGGGGAGCGCGCGTAGAAGGTGCCGCTCGAGCTCCCCGCGCTCAGGGTGATGGAGGTGGTGGCCGTCGAGGTGCACGCGCTCGAGGTGTGGAGCGTCGCGCCCGTCGAGCCCGAGATGCTCAGGGTGATGGTGGTGGTGCTGGTGACGGGCGAGGCGCGGCCCGCGGCGTCGCGCACCTCGAAGGAGAGCGAGGACGTGCAGGTCAAGACGCTCGCGGTCCGCGCTGAGTTGGTGAAGACGAGCCGCGCCGGCGGGCCCACGCCGCCTGCGGAGCCGCCGGCCGAGCCACCTGCGGGGCCGCCGCCCGAGCCACCTGCGGACCCGCCGGCCGCGCCACCGGCGTCACCACCGGCGCTGCCTCCGCCGTCACCGCCCGCGCTGCCGCCCGCGCTGCCGCCCGCGCTGCCTCCCGCGTCACCGCCCGCGCTGCCTCCCGCGTCACCGCCCGCGCTGCCTCCCGCGTCACCGCCCGCGCTGCCGCCCGCGTCGCCGCCCGCGCTGCCGCCAGCGTCACCGCCCGCGGTGCCTCCGGCGTCACCGCCCGCGCTGCCGCCACCAGCGCTCGCGCGGCTGACGCACTCGAGGCCGGAGCCCCGGTCGACGCACACCGAGCCCTCGACGCAGTCGGCGTCGTCGCGGCACGAGAAGCGCTTCTGGTCGACGCCGAGGCCCGCGCAGTCACACGCGGCGAGGGTGCCCACGACGCCCAGCACGGCCAGTCGAGACGCAAAGCTCACGGGAAGACTCCAGCGACGCCGATGCTCGAGGGCGAGAGCAGCAGCGTCACCTGCGGGCCGGGCTCCGCCGGCGCGCCGACGAAGAAGAGCACGGCGCCCGCGACCAGGAGCGCCCCGCCAGCGCCGAAGAGCACGTTGGCCACGGTGGCCTGCGAGCGTGCGCGCGCCTCGAGCGCCGCCGCCTCCCGCTGGGTGAGGGTCTCGATGAGGCCCGCGTCGTTCGCCGTCGCGCCAGCCACCCTCGCGCGCGCCTCGTTGGACATCAGGCCGAACGCCACGCCGACGCCCACCGCGACGACGCCGGAGCCCAGGAGCGCGTAGCTGGTCGGCCGCAGCCACCCGGTGCCGGGCGCCTCGACGGTGGTGGTCGCGCTCGCGGGGGCGGGCTCCGGGGTGGTCGCGACCGCCGCCGCGCTGCCGCGGTGCTCAAAGGGCCCAAGCTCGGCCAGCACCGCGTCCCGGGCGCCCAGCAGGTGCACCCGCCACGAGGCCGCCGGCACGTCGACCGCCATCGTCGCGACGTTGCCCGTCAACGCGACGTCACGGCCGGCCGGCTCTGCGCCGCCCAGCAGGAAGAAGCGGGCGCCCTTCACCAACCGCAGGGTGTCCTTCTTCACGGTGAGCGTCAGCGCCGTCACCTTCGCGTCCACCGTCGCGCCCGGCTCCACCTGCAGCGGCGCGGTGCTGTCGACCCACGCCTTGGCCTCGTAGAAGGGCGTGCGCACGCGCGGCGGGTGGCTGCGCTCGAGCGTGAAGGCCGGGTCGAGCGTCAACAGCTCGCGGAAGGCGTCGCGCGCCTTGGCCTCTTTGTTCATGGTGCCGAACAGCACGCCCTGGAGCTCGAGGATCTCGAGCACCTGCAGGCGGTCGTTGCCCGGGGTCGCCTCGGCCGCTGCCAGGGTGCGCGCGGCCTTCTCGAACTCCAGGTCTTCGAACTGGCGGCGGCCTTCGCTGATCTTCGGGTTGGGCGCGCCGCTGGCGAGGCCGGCCACCACCACCACGCCGGCGAGGAGCAAACGCATCGCCGGCGGAGCGTAGATCACCCTTGACCCGAAACACGTCGCGCGTTTGACGCGAGATTGACTCGTGACACACTCACCTACAGTGCCGACGCCCGGAGAACCCGTGCGGCCCGGAGGGTGGGAGCCGGGGACCACGGTTGGCCAGTACCTGCTGATGACGCCCCTCGCGCAGGGAGGGATGGCGGAGATCTGGCTTGCTCGTCAGGCGGGGCCCAAGGGCTTCGAGCGGCTGGTCGTCATCAAACGCATGATCGGCGCGCTCGAGTCAGACCCCGAGCACGTCGACATGTTCCTCACCGAGGCGAAGCTGGCGGCGCAGCTCAACCACCCGCACGTCATCCAGACGTTCGACCTCGGCGAAGAGCACGACTCGCTCTACCTCGTGATGGAGTACCTCGACGGCGAGAACCTGTCGGTGGTGCGGCGCCTGGGCGTCAAGCACCAGCTGCCGCTAATGGACCAGCACGCCGTGCGGTTGTTGGCGTGGGCAGCCGACGGGCTCCACTACGCGCACACCCGGGTGGGCCTCGACGGCCGGCCGCAGGGGCTGGTGCACCGCGACATCTCGCCGCAGAACCTGTTCGCCACCTTCGACGGCGGCCTCAAGGTGCTCGACTTCGGGGTGGCGAAGCTGGCGAGCCAGCACACCGAGTCGGGCAAGCTCAAGGGCAAGCTGGGCTACATGTCGCCCGAGCAGGCGCGCGGCGAGAACGTCGACGCCCGCAGCGACGTCTTCTCGCTCGGTATCGTCCTCTTCGAGCAGCTCACCCGCACCCGCCTCTTCCCGGGCGTGGAGGACACCCAGGTGCTGGGCGCCATCGCGCACGGCACGCTCCCGTGGCCCACCGAGCGGCGCCCCGACCTCGACAAGGACCTCGAGCAGATCATCGTCAAGGCCATGGCCTCGCGCCGTGACGAGCGCTTCCAGAGCGCGCGCGAGCTGCAAGACGCGCTCGAGGGGTGGCTGCAGCGCAAGGGCTTCGTCGTCACCACCAGCGACATCGCCGACTATCTGCGCGCCTTGTTCGCGCGGCGCATTCACGAGCGGCGGCAGCTCATCGAGGCGGCCATGCGCGCCGAGATGACGCCCAGCAGCGTCGACAAGGTGCACCGGCTGGCGCGCACGGCGACCACCTCGGCGGTGACCTCGAGCCGGGCCGAGGCCGTGACGCCGGGGGGGACGAAGCGCTCGATGGTGCCGCTGGTGCTGGGCTTCGTGCTGGGCATGACCGCCATCGCCGCGGCCACCGTGCTGCTGCTGGCGCGGCGCGACCCCGAGCCCCCCAAGCCGGTGCCGGTGGTGATGAAGCCCGCCGTGGTGGCCGCGCCGGTGGTCATCGTGGGGAGCTCACCGAAGGGCGCGGCGATTCGGGTCGACGGGCGGAGCGTGGGTGACGCGCCGGTGACGCTCGAGGGCCTGGGCCCCGGTGACCACCTGGTCGAGGCGACGCTCGAGGGCTACCAGCCTTCGTCGCGCACCGTGCCGCTGCCGAAGCCGGGCGAGCGGTTGATGGTGCAGCTGGCGCTGGCGCCGGTCGTCGTCGAGCCGCCCCCGCCGCCGTCGAAGCCCGTCGCCGCGAGGCCCAGGCCGATGGGCAAGCTGACGCTGAAGACGACGCCGTGGGCCAGCGTGTTCCTCGCCGGCAAGAAGCTGGGCGACACGCCGCTGGTGGAGTCACCCATTCCCGCCGGGACCCACGTCTTGAAGTTGTCGAACCCCGACACCGGGCTCGAGAGCTCCATCGAGGTGGAGATCAAGCCCGGGCAGACGACGACCAAGAAGCTGAAGTTCTAGCGCGCGCGCTACTCGCACTTCTCCTCGGCCTTGACGCCCTTGTCGGCCTTCACCCCCGAGACGGTGGCCTTGCCGCACGACTTGATGCCCAGCCGGGTGCCCTTGAGCGTCAGGCCCTTGATGGCGCCCTTCGAGTCGGCGTCGAGCAGGAGCGGGTTGCTGTCGTCGGCGACGCCCGAGAGGGTGACGTTCTCGAGCTCGACGGTGCCGGCCGGGTAGGCGTGCACGCCCTTCCACTGGCCCTGCACGGCGTCGAGGGTGATGCCCTTGTCGGCGGTGCCCTTGGCGATGAGCTTCCCGGCCCCCGAGTAGCCGATGTACAGCGCCGCGTTCTCGAGGAAGCGGAGCTTCGCGCCGGGCTCCACCGTGAGCGAGGCCGTCTTGCCCTGGGGGCCGTTCACGTAGAGCTCGCCCTGGACCCAGTAGGGCCCGTCGATGGCCGTCAGCGTGGTGTCCTCCTGGGTGTCGCCCAGGAGCACCACCGCGCTGGTGCCGAAGGTGTTCGCGGTGCCGAGCTGGTGGGCGAAGCGCAGCGGCGTCTCGAGGGCCGCGCCGGTGACGTCTTCGAAGACGTTGTGGTCGAACGCCTCGAAGCGGGCTTTGGCGCTCTCGACCTTGAGCGCGGTGCCGGCGCAGTGGCGAATGGTGGAGTTGGTGATCTTCCCCAGCCCGCGCGGCTCGGTGAACTTGATGGCCTCGGCGTTGGGCAGGCCGACGTACTCGAAGACGCCGAAGTCGATCTCCGGCGCGCGCGCGTTGCCGTAGAAGACCAGGCCCTTCCAGGGGGTGGCCTTCGGGTCGTCGCCGTAGCGGGTGAAGACGACGGGCAGCTCCTTCGTGCCGAGCACCTTGAGCGCGCCGGGGTGCGAGTAGCCGACGTAGAGCGCGGCGTTCTCGCCCATCTGCACCGTCACGCCCGGCGCCACCGTCAGCACCGCCGACTTGCCCTCGGGCGCCTCGACGTAGAGCTCTCCGGTGACGCGGTACGGGCAGCCCTGCGGCGTCAGCTTGACGTCGCGGTTGGCGTTGCCGGTGAGGGTGATGATGGCGTTGGCGGGGAAGACGTTGTTCGCGCCGAGCGCCCCCGCGCTGCCGACGGGGAGCGTGACGAGCCCCTCGGGGTCGCCGCCCGCCTCAGACAGGTCGAGGCCAGAGAGCTCCTTCGCGGGCTTGTCGGTGTCGAGCTTGAGCGCCTGGCCCTTCACCGAGGCGAACTTCACGCCCTTGAGCGTCAGCTCTCCGGACTGCACGTCGAGCGCGGCCGTGTCAGAGGCGCCGCCGAACTCGATGACCGTGTTCTCGAACGACGAGCCGTCGGCGCGCTCGTAGAGGTGAATCGTCTTCCACGCGCCGGCCTCTTTGCGTGTGGCCGAGGTGAACTTCACCGGCTTCTCAGGAGAGCCCTTCACCAGCACGCGGCCGGGGGCGTTGTAGGCGACGTAGAGCGCGCCCGCTTCGCCGAAGCGCACCTCGACGCCGGGCTCGACGGTGAGGGTCCACCCGTCGACGTAGAACTCACCGTTGACCGTGTACGGGCTGCACTTCTCGGTGAAGGCGAAGTCGACCTCGATCTTCTGGCTCAGGTCGCTGTTGCAGCCCTCGGGCGCCTTCTTCGCCCCGGCTGGAGCCGCTGACGGCGCGCCCTGCGCCGCCCCCTGTTGGCCCGCGGCCGCGCCACCGGGAGCGTTGGCGTCGGGCTTGTCCTTCTTGCATCCGACGAGCGACGTGATGGTGACCAGGACGACGACTGCGAGGCGTTGGACCATGGCGGACTCCCTCCGAGCCGACGAGGCATCGCCGGCGCCGGGCACCGTAGAGTCCGTCACGCGGGAGCGGCAGTGAAAACGTGGGCGCCGCCCACCTGCGTTTGGCTCACGCGGGTCAACAACGCGCGCCTCGTTCAGCGTGGCCCGAGCCGTTGAAGCGTTGTAACCCGCGGCCCCAAACACGTTGACGAAGGTCGCTGCTTCGCACCCGTGCGACGAGCGCCTTCACGAAGGGGGACATGATGCGTTTGACGAGCTGGTTGGGGGTGGTGCTGTTGGTCGCCGGTTGCAAGGACGGCATGCAGGGCGAGCCCGGCCCGATGGGAGCGCCGGGTCCGCAGGGCGCCGCGGGTCCGCAGGGCGTCGCGGGCCCGCCGGGCGACGCGGGTCCCCAGGGCCCGATGGGGGCACCGGGGGCCGCCGGCATGATGGGCCTGCCAGGCGCGACCGGGCCGCAGGGGCCACAAGGGCCGGCCGGCGCGGCGGGCTTCGTCCCCGTGGTGACGTCCCTCGCGCCAGGGGCGCCGCCGTGTCAGGCCGGCGGTAGCTCACTCTCGACTCCCGACGGTGGGAGCGTCGTCATCTGCAACGGCGAGGTCGGCCCCCAGGGCGCGCCAGGGCTCCCCGGCTCAGGTGGGGCGCCTGGCCCTGCGGGAGTGGCGGGTCCTCCGGGGCCCCAGGGAGCTCCGGGCACGCCGGGCGACCTGCGCATCTTCGGTGATGGCTCGGCGGGCTCGCGGACCCTGACGGTCGACGAAGACTGGTCCTCCGGCCCTCCAGTCACCAACCTCCAGTTCCAGGACCTCATCATCAACTCGAGCGCCACCCTGACCGTGCCCAGCGGGGTCGTGATTCGGGTCGCCGGGGTCTTCCAGAACAACGGCACCATTCGCGTGCTGCCCTGGGGCGGCGCAGGCCTCTTCGTCGCGGCCGACGAGCCGCTCAACGGCTCCAGCGGCACCGTCATCGTGCCGATTCGGGTCCGTGAAGCGGGGCTCGGAATCGCCTCCGACCGCTCCGTCGCCGGCCAGTTCACGCGAGGCGCGTCGGCCCTTGGCGGGGTGGGCGGCTCAGCGATTCGCGACCGGTTGTCTGCGCGCATGCTCACCAGGCCCGGCCACCAGGCTGGCGGGGGCGGGGGCGGCGCGCGAGGCGGCGCGGGCGGCGACGGCGGCGGCTCGCTCACCATCCTCGCCAGGGGCACCCTCACCAACAACGGCCTCATCGAGGCGCGGGGTGGAAACGCGACCTCCGCGACCTGCGGCGGCGGCGGCGGCGGCGGTGTGGTGATTCTGGCTTCGGCGACGTCGATGTCGCACGCGGGCTCGTCGGTGGTCTCGGTGGCCGGCGGCAACGGCGGCAACGCGTCACCGGGGCTGTGCTCAGGCGGCGGCGCAGGTGGCGGCGGGCTCATTCACTTCCTCACGCCCGTCAACGTCGGCGCGGGAACGCTCGACGTCTCGCCTGGGACTCCGGGGGCGGGGAACGCCACGGTCGCGCCGGGCCCCGTCGCGGGCGGCGGCGGCGGCGGTGCGACGGCCGGAAACGGCGGCAGCGGCGGCGGCCTTCAAGTGGGCACGCCCACGAGCGCTGGCGGCGCGGGCACCGCCGGCTACGCGCTCGTCTCGGCAGTGGACCCGAGCCCGCACTTCTAGAGCGGTCGCGCGCCCCTGGCGTGCTTTGCGCGTCTCAACGCCTCTTCTCGAGGTCGCCGTCAGAGAGAAAGACGACGACGTAGCGCGTGCGGGGCAGCGGTGCGCTGGGTGGCGTCGAGGTCGGCCGCGATGCGGGTGTCCGCCGCCGCGAGGGCGCCTGGCAGTCGGTGCCCTCGCCGAGCTCCGACTGGAGCGCCTCGACGCGCGCGATGAGGGCTCACGAACCGCGCAGCGTGTGGGCCTGGTCCACGGCGAGGGTGAAGCGCCTCGTCGCGCCGCCGGGCCACTGCACCGTGACGTCAACCTCGGGCGTCGTCGCCTCACCGAGGCCGAACACCAGCCGGGCGTCAGCCTGGCCCGAGAACCCGCCCATCAACGCCACCTCGCGGCGCTGTGAGAGCGGAGCGCCGTTCACCTTCGAGGTCACCGTGACGATGGCTCCGAGGGCCGGGCGGTTGCCTGGTCCGCCCTCGAGCGTGAGGGCGACGTAGTGCGGGCCCTGGCCGTCGTCGCGCAGCGTGTTGCGGTACAGCGACACCGGGCCGTGCTGGTTGCTGATGAGCAGGTCGAGGTCTCCGTCGTGGTCGAGGTCGGCCAGGACGACGCCGCGGGAGTTGTCGGGGTCGTCGATGCCCAGCGCGTTCGCGGCGTCGACGAACTGCGCCGGATGTGACGGCCCCAGGTTCAGGTACGCGCGCCGCGCCTCGTTGGCGTAGATGTGCCGGCCGCGAATGTCGCCCCACCGGTCGGCGTAGGTGTGAAGCTCGGGGCCTGACTGCATCAGCTTCTGGTTGACGTACCAGTAGTCGGTGCGCCCCTTGTTCCACGGCCACTCGAAGCCCTCGCGGCTGGCGGTCTTCAGCTCGGGGTCGAGGCGCGCGTCCACCATGCCGTTGGCCTGCACCAGGTCGTCCCAGCCGTCGAGGTTGAGGTCGCCCGCCGCCGCGCCCCAGCCGAAGCGCCGCTCGTTGAGCATGCCGCGTTGGGTGGCCTCATCGGAGAAGGTGGGCACGAAGGCGTCGGTCTCGTTCGGCCGCACCATCCACAGAAGGGAGCCCTCGGACTGGAGCGCGTGGTGCACGTTCGAGATGGAGACGTCGGAGAAGCCGTCGCGGTCGAAGTCGGCGATGGAGACGTTCATGCCCTTGTAGGTGTCCTTGCCGATGTCTCCGAAGCGTGGGCCCTGAACGCGGCGGAAGCGCTTGCCGCCTTCGTTCAGGTAGAGGTCGTCGGGCCCGAAGTCGCTGGCGAGGTAGAGGTCGGTGAAGCCGTCGTGGTTGAAGTCCTGGGTGCCGAGGGCCAGCGTCCAGTGCGTGTCGGGCAGGCCCCACCGCTTCTCGTCGAGCCGCTCGTAGGTGCCGTCGCCGCGGCCCCGGTAGAGGTGGTTGACGCCGCCGTTGTCGGCGTCGTGCCAGCCGTTGTGCATGAAGCGGAACATGCGGCGGTCACCCTCGTACGCCGGCGCCGGGAGCGCGAAGACGTTCAGCGGCGTGGGCGTCTCGTAGTCGGGCAGGTGCGTGGTGAGGGCGTTGGTGACGAGCAGGTCGAGCACCCCGTCGTGGTCGAGGTCGAAGAAGGTGGCCGCCAGCGACACCGTGTGCGCGTCGAGGCCCGCGGCCTGCGAGACGTCTTCGAACGAGAGCGCGCCCGTCTCTTTCAGCCGGTTGCGCAGCAGCCGCGTCTTGCCGAACGCCACGGTGAGGAGCAGGTCCTGGTCGCCGTCGCCGTCGTCGTCGGCGAAGACCCCGCCGCTGGCGAGGCCGTGCGTCTTCGGGTCGTTCATCAACGCATCGAGCGCGGGCAGCGGCAGCCGCTCGAAGGTGAAGTCGCCCTTGTTGCGGTAGAGGCCCACGCGGTCCTTCGCCTGCGCGAGCGGGTGCGTGAGGAGCACGTCGGTGAAGCCGTCGCCGTCGACGTCGCCGGTGACGATGGCGTCTCCGACCGAGAGCACCCACTTGGCGACCGGCAGAAGGCGCGGGTCAACCTCGGTCAGCGTGGTGCCCATCTCGCTGTGCAGGCCCGCCTGCTTCACGTCGACGCGCTGGTAGCGGAAGCCCACGTCGGCCGGCGCGTCGAGCGGCGCGAGCACGTTCGTCCACCCGGCGAGCATCGAGAAGCCAAGGCCTCCCACCGCGCCCACGCGCACCAGGGAGTCGCGGTCCACCAGCTGCCGCGCGCGCGCGAGGCCCTGCTTCACCAGCAGCGCGCCGTGCGCCCACACGAAGCGCGCCCCGCCCACCACCAGCGCCGCGTAGAAGAACGTGTAGACGCTCTCTTTGAAGTGCAGCACGCCGTCGATGAGCACCAGCGCGAGCGCCAGCAGCACCTGGCCCCGCGTCGTCTTCGGCGAGGTGGCCGGGTCGGTGATCATGTAGAAGGTGAAGAGGTAGAAGGGCGGCGACTCGAGGGTGCCGAAGAAGAGCGTCTGCCACGGCAGGTGGTGCCGCATGATGTACGCGCGCACCGCCGTCTGGAGCGCGTAGAGCACCAGGAAGCTCACCACCAGCGGGCCCTTGCCCACCCTGAAGACGAAGAGCATCAGCGCCGCGGTGACGATGAAGAGGCTGATGGTCACGTCGCCGCCGGCCCACTGGTACGCGGGCGCCGCGGTGATCCACTCCTTCGAGACCAGCAGCGACACCGCCACGCCGAACATGGCCGGGTTGAAGACGTGCTTCCCGTCGATGGTGAGCACGTACTTCGAGCCGATGGCGAGGAAGACGGGGAACAGCAGCACCCACGAGTGGTGCGAGTAGTTGAGGAGGATGGCGAGCGAGCAGCTGGTGATGAACGCCGACACGGGGACGAGCTTGCGCCCGTGGAGCAGGAAGCTCAGCGTCACCTCGAGCAGCATCGCGCTGCCCATGATGATGGCCATCTGCCACCACTGGCGGTTGAAGCCCATGAAGGTGAAGCCGGCGACCGCGTAGCTGAAGAGCAGGGCGCCGAAGGGCAGCCGCGGGTCCTTCAGGGTGGGCACCTCCCAGCCGGTGCGGGACAACAGGCGCCCGGGGCCGAGCTCACGCGCGGGCGCTGCCGGGCTCAACCCGGGCGGCGTGACGAGCTCGAGGGGGTCTGCGCGCACGCGGGCACCGTAGCAGACCCGCCCGCCTCACCACGCGATGCGCATCACCAGCGTGCGGCGGTCGTTCCTCCACGCCGTCCAGGTGATGGCCGCCGGCGTTCGTTCGGTCAGCTCGAAGAGGAACTTGAGCGTGCCGCGCCAGCCGTCTTCGGCCACCGGAGGAACCGCCACCGGGTAGTCGATCTGCAGCGCCCCGGCGTTCGGGCTCTCGGGCGTCCACGTCACCGTCACGCCCCGCAGCGCCTGGTGCACCGAGTCGGGCACCCGCGCCAGCAGCGTCGCCGGCGAGGTGCCCGTGAGGGCCAGCGCCACCTTGAACATGGGCACCAGGATCTTCCCCAGGGTGTCGCGCGCCATCAGGTACGCGTGCTTCTGGAAGACCTGGGAGCCGGCCACCGCGAAGAGCGCGTCTGACGCGTCACGCAGCAGGTCGGCGTCGTGGGTGCGCGCGCTGTGCGGCGAGTCGAGCGCCGCCTTCGTCGCCGGCGACACCCGCTGCAGCACCGGCTCCAGCAGCCCGAGCTCCACCAGCGCCTTTCGAAACCCCGCGAGGTAGACACCCGTGACTTCGAAGGCCTGCGTCGGCATCGCCCGCGACTGTACGCGCATTCGCGACAGCGTCGCAGCCCGTCGTCCTGGCATCTGTCGGTGGGCGCCGCGACCGCCGCGCCCTGCCCACGCCGTCGGGTGCGCGAGCCGCTGCGCAGCTCGGCGCCAGCTCCCGCGTCACTCCGTGCGAGACTCGGCGGGCATCGGTCGTGCACGAGAGGTCGTCATGAGACAACTCCTGGTGGTGGGTCTGGTCTTGAGCGCGTGCGACGTCATCGCACCCCGCGCGACCGACGGCGGGGCGGGTGGCGCAGGCGGCGGCTCGAGCGGCGCCGGTGGCGGCTTCGCGATTGCGCTGCCGCAGCTCCCGCCCCCTCCCAACCTCGCCGTGTTCGCCGGCCTGGGCGCGGGCGCGAGCAAGCTGCTGGCTGACGTCGCCAACGCGCGCGTCGAGATCGACCCCACGCAGAGCGACGCGCTCACCGCGCTCGGAGAGTGCGCCGACCTGCTCTCGTACTGCTACGCGCCACCTGCCTTCACCCTCGCGCGCTGCTTCACCGCCACGCGCACCTGCACCACCCAGACGCCGTGGACCGAGGCGGCGTGTTGCCCTGCCGCGTGCCGAGACGCCTTCACCCGCGAGACCAACGCGGGCCTGCCGCCCAACGCGGCGCTCGAGAAGGTGCTCTTCCGGGAGCCCGACTGCTTCCCCGGCGTGCGCGCGGCGCTGGAGGCCCCATGAGCGCGCGCCTCGTCGTCCTCGCCTGCGTCGCGCCCCTGTCGGCCCTCGCGTGGGACTCGGTCTGCTACGACGCCAACGGCCGCGCGTGCAGCCCGTCAGCCGGCCCCCAGACGGCCCGCCAGCGGTGGGTCGGCCCGAGCGATGAGCACCGGCAGCTCTTCGAGCTCACGCGCGAGCAGGCAGGCCTGCCGGCGTCCGTGTCTCAGCCCGTCACGCTGTCGGTGTGGACCAGCTCCTCGAGCGTGGACCTCGGCGGCGTCATGGCGCCCACCTTGTCGCCGGCGCCGTTCGACCAGGCCACCCGCGAACGGGCCCGCACCTTCACCGTGGCCGAGCTCGCGCAGCTCCCCGACTTCTCGTACGCGCTGTGGGACTGGGCCAACGGCCACGAGAGCTGCCCCCTCGCCGACGGCACCGACGCCACGCTGTGCCACGACTTCGCCAGCCACATGGGGCCGGTGAACTCGAACCACTTCGTGCCGCAGTCGCAGCGCGCGTACGCCAGGGCGCATGGGCTCGCGCTCGCTCGCGCCGCCGAGTGCAAGGCGGTGAGCGACGCGCTGGGGGCCCGGTTCCCCGAGGTGTCGCGGGCCTGTGAGGTCGAGGCCCTCTCGCTCGAGGCGATGGCGCAGCACTACCTGCAAGACGCCTGGAGCATGGGCCACATGTGGCAGCGCTGGGGCTCGTCGAACCTCGACGAGTTTCCCGGCGCGAGCACCGAAGCCAAGCGCGACCACGCGGTCCTCACCGCCCTGGTGTCGGGCTTCATTCACGGCGCGCGCGGCGTGCTGCAGGCCCTGCCGACGTGGACCACCTACGACGTCAACGACGCGCTCTGCGCCCCGTGGGACGACGTGCGCTTCGTGACGAGAGACGGCGTCGTCTCGCAGGCCGTGGGCGACCTCTACCTCGGCCAGATGACGCCCACGCAGCGCGAGCGCCTGCTCAGCTGCGCCACCTCGGGCGTGCGCGCGGTGTACGCCGCGACGGGCCAGGCCCACGGCCCGCTGGGCGCGGTCGCCAGCGGCTTGAGCTCGGTCGACCCGGCGTCTGACTTCTGCTTCGGCCAGCGCGCGACCAACGAGGCCATCGTTCGCGGCATGGCCATTCAGCTCAAGGTGGTCTCGGTGCAGACCAGCATTCCCCTCGACGCCCGCTTCTCGTCGTGGATGGTGCCGCAGGTGGCCCGCGCCTCGGGGAAGGTGCCGGTCTCGAAGAAGACGAAGAACGCCTTTCGCCTCTCGCTCGAGCGCGTCACCACCATCGCCCGCCTCACCGCGAAGGACGACCCGACCGGCACCTCGCTCGCCGAGGGCGCGATGGGTGACTTCCTCGGCGTCGCGCCCAACGGCACCTACGCCGCACCCACCAGCTCCGACGACCCGCCGCTGCCCTGGGGCCCCGGTGGCTCGCCCCGCGCGCTGACGCTCGCGCAGGCCTTCCACACAGCGCACGCGAAGGAGTGGTGCGCCGCGATGACCCGGCCCCAGCTCGACGCGCTCAAGGTCCGCGCGCAGGACACCACCCTCGACGCCGAGGCGCGCGCGGCCACCTGCGCCGTCTGCACCGAGCTCGTCTCTCGGCACCTGCGCGTCGGCACCCCAGCCTCGTGGGACACCACCGCCGAGCCGCTCTGCCAGGCGCTGACGCCGACGCCCGCCATCGTCTACGTGTCTGGCCCGGGCACCACGCGCGCGCTCGCCGAGCAGTGGTGCTGTCGCTGAGGCGCGTGTTCACCGGCGTGCACAGCCCGCCCTCGGTCGTCGAGAATGCCGGCGCGGGTGGAGCGCAGACGCGCGGGCTGAACACTCGCGTGGGCATTCGGTGCGCCGGAAGGACAGGAGGTTGAGCCGCGTGGCCACGGGCGCCTGACTTGCAGTGGGTGCCCGCATGATCCGTCGTCTCGCGTGGCTGAGCCTGTGCCTGACTGGCTGTGAAGGCGCCGCCGTCTTCCAGCGTGAGGCGGGGCCCATCGACGGCGTCATCGGCGTCTCGGGCGCGCCGCGGGTCACCGACTTCCGCTGCGCGCAGGCCTCGGTCGAGGCGACGCGCCCGCTGGCGTGCTCCGCGCAGACGTCTCACCCCAGAGGCGCCAGCCTCGCGTGCCGCCTCGAGTCGTCGTCGGGCGAGCGCATCGAGCTGGGCGACTGCTCTGGCCAGGTGGCGACCTCGGTGCGCTTCATGGCGCCCGGCCCCGCGACGGTGACGCTGGTGGTGGTCGACCCCGACGGACAAACGGTGGAGCGCTCCGTCGCCGTCGAGGTCCTCCTGCCTCCGAACCAGCCGCCGCGCATCGCGCGCTTCTCGGCCTCGCGGACCAGCGGGGTGACGCCGTTCGCCACCACCCTGACGGTAGAGGCAGCCGACCCCGACTCGACCGACCTCCGCTGCGCGCTCGACCCCGGCGGGCCGGTGCCCTGTGCGATGGGCCAGCAGCGCCTCGACGTCACCCAGCGCGGGCCGACGGTGGTGACGCTGACGGCGACCGATGGGCGCGGCGCGGCGGCCACCGCTACCGTCACCGTGACGGGCGTCGAGCCGGTCGGCGACGTGCGCGTCGAGAGCGTCAGCTTCGGGCAGTCGGTGGTGGCCCAGGACCTCAAGCTCGTCGAGGGCAAGCCCGCGCTCGTGGTGGCCTCCATCCTCTCTGACACCGCGGCCCTCACCAGCGCGGTCGAGGTGGTGGTGCGGCGCGGCGGCGTCGAGCTCGGGCGCCAGCGCCTCACCGGGCCCGCCACGCACCCGACGGCGGCGACCGACGTCTCGCGCCAGTACCGCGCGACGCTGCCCGGCGACTGGCTCGCTCCGGGCGTCGAGGTGACGGTGCGCGCCGACGCGATGGAGGCGCTCGCCGAGTCGAGCGAAGAGAACAACGAGCTGCGCGTCACGCCGACCTTCACCCGTCGCCACGTGCTGCACCTCACCTCGGTGCCGGTGGTGGTGGGCGGCGTCACCTCGAGCGTGGTCGACCTCAAGGCCACCATGGTGGCGCAGTGGCCCTTCGCCGACGTGCTCAACCAGACGCGCGCGCCGTACACCACCAGCCAGGTGCCCTCGGGGAGCAACACCCAGGCGTGGAGCGCGGTGCTCTCAGAGGTCTCGCAGGTGCGGCGCGCCGACGGGAGCGCGCGCCACTACTATGGCTTCGTGCGCGTCGGCTCGTTCGGCGTCGCGGGCATCGGCTACCTCGGGCAGCCCACCGGCATCGGGCGCGACGACAACGCCGGCGTCGCCGCGCACGAGCTCGGGCACAACTTCGGCCGGCCCCACGCCCCCTGCGGCGGCGTCGCGGGCGCCGACCCCTCGTTCCCCTACGCCGGCGGGCGCATCGGCTCGTGGGGGTGGAACGGCCAGTCGTTCATGAACCCGGCGCAGTTCGTCGACCTGATGAGCTACTGCAACCCGACGTGGATCAGCGACTACACCTACCGCGCCGCGCTCACCTTCATCGAGCGCGACCGCGACTACGCGCCGACGCCGCCGCAGGCCATGGTGCTCGAGCCCTCGGTGCTGGTGGCGGTGACGCTGCGTGACGGCGTGCCCTCGCTCGCGCCGCTCCACGCGCTGCACGGTGCGCGCGCGGCGCCGGTCGATTCGCCCTGGACGGTGAAGCTCACCTCGCGGGCCGGGCGCGTGGTGCTCGCGCCGCTCGAGGTCTCCACGCTCTCGGAGTCCGACGAGGTGCACCTGCTCGCCGTCGTCGAAGACCCGGGCGCGCTCGCGTCGGTCGAGCTGCTGAACGCGGGCAGGGTGGCCCTGCGGCAGGTCGCGGCGCCGGTCTCGCTCGAGGCGGTGCAGGTCACCCGCGTCGACGCGCGCACGCTTCGGGTGCGGTGGAACGCCGACGCGGCGCCGTTCCTCTCGGTGGCGCACTTCGGTGAGGGCCGCACCACGCTGACGCTGCGCGCGACCGGCGGCGACGTCACCCTGGCGCACGACGGGCTCGAGGGTGGGCAGCTCGAGCTGAGCGCGTCGAGCGGCGTCGCGTCGGTACGTCAGCGCGTCGCCATGCCGTGACGGGAGTCCCAGGCGCGTGGTGCGCTCGCGCCCGGCCCGCGCCGGCGTGACGGCGGGTGCAGGCGCCGCGAGCGGGCTCAGCTCTCGGGGGGAATGCGCGCGGTCAGCAGTCGAGGCCCACTGGGCGAGGCCCTCATCGGCTCGGGCTCTGCGGTGATGAACACCTCGAGGCCGCGCAGCGGCGTCAGCGTCTTCAGCGTGCCGCGCAGGTCGTGGTCCACGCGGAGCGCGCCGACGTTCTGCGGGGTGGTCTCCCCGAGCGGCAGCGCCCACACCACGAACGTCGTCGCTCCCGCTGTCGCCCGCTCAGGCAAGGCGAGGTGAAGGACCTCGATGTCCAGCAGCGTGTTGCCGTTGGCGCCGGCCGAGACCCTCACGGTCCCCTCCGCCGCCGGAACGTCGGCGCTGCCCGACATGCGCACGGTGCGTGACTCGCACCCCACCAGGAGCGCCATCACGCCCACCGCCGCCATCCAGTCGCTTCGCGTCGGCATCGGCGTTCTCCGGGTGCGCGCAGGTGGGCGCGGTGGGACTTCGCGTTCATGCGAGGGATTACTCGAGCCCCACGCTGTGCACCTGGCATGCCGCGCGCCGCTGAAGTCGAGGACAAGGACCGTCCACGCCGTTGCGCGACCGCGACGAGCGCGGACCAGGCGGTTTGGAGGGCTCAACCCATCAAACTGGTCGACCGTCGTCCGTGGAGAGATGGCGTGGGCACGCGGCGGAACCGCCGTTGACGTGACGGTGTCCTCTGTCGCCGAATGCCCCCGGTGCTTTCGCGCGTGGTCCTCCTCGGGTTCCTCACCTCCACGCTCGCGCTCGCCGAGGAGCCACGCGTCTCGATGACTCGAGCGCGCGCGCTGGTTGGCGATGAGGTGAAGGGCTGCGACGAAGGCGCGGCCGACGAGCAGATTCGGTGCCTGATGAAGGACAGGCTCGGACGCGACGCGGCAGCGCTCGAGCTGGCCCTGAAGCTCTACGAGCGCACCGGTGACGTGGTGGGCGTGCTCCCCGAGCTCGACTTCGAGGGCGGCTACCGCGGCGTCATTCACCTCGTGCCGCAGTGGCCGGTGGGCGCCGAGCGCAAGCACCTCGAGTACGCCGTGGGCGCGCTGCTCGACATCGACGACTTCCTCACCGACACCGAGCGGGTGGCCCAGGCGCCGTTGGCGTACCGTTGGCGCGCGCTCGAGCTGCGCTTCTTCCGCTCCCTCAAGAAGCGCACGCCCGCCGCCTTCGCCGTCGACTGGACGGTCTCGTACAACGTCAACGGCACCCTCAACGGCTCGCTCCCGGTGGTGCGGGCGCTGCTCTTTCACGAGGTGTTCCACCTCAACGACGACGGCTGGTCCTCGCGCGAGCTGAGCGGCGACTACGACGCCATCGTGAAGAAGTGCGGCACGCGCCTCGACTGCCTCACGCGCTACGTGCCCGAGCCGCTCATCGTGAAGGGCGGCACCTATTACTCGTTCATGCCCGGCAACGGCGTGCACGAGTACGCGGCCGACCTGGCGCTGCGCTACTTCCGCGACCAACGCGAGGTGATGGCGGGGCGCGCGGTGAAGAAGCCCTTCAAGTGCGGGGCGCCCGAGAACGCCCGCGCGTGGGCGAAGCTGAAGGACCGGTTCTTCGGCGGCGTCGACCGGCTGCCCTCGTGCTTCGCCGCGGGCGCTACGGGGCCGCGGTGACGTCCACCACCGCGCGGAAGAGCACCTCGAGCCCGCGGGTGACGTTCTGCTTCGAGACGCGCTCGTTGCGGCCGTGCATGGTGGCCAGCTCTTCCTGCGACAGCTCGAACGGCACCATGCCGTAGGCCTTCGTGCCCTTCGGCCGCGCCAGCAGCGAGTCGGTGTAGCCCGGTGAGAGCACCGGCCCGGCGATGGCGTCGGTGCGGGTGCCCACGGCGCGGCGGGCCAGCGCGTCGAAGAACGGGTCCTCCCACGTCGACTCGTTGGCGGCGTCGGAGTTCTTCACCTCGAAGTCGATGCCCTCGACGTGTTTGGTGAGCTCCTTCAGCTCGGCCAGCACCGTCTCGGGCGTGGTGCCGGGCAGCAGCCGGCAGTCGATGATGGCGGCCACCTGCGACGGAATGACGTTGGGCGCGCTGCCCTTGCCGTCGAAGCCCGTCACCTGGCAGGTGTTGGTGATGCCCGCGCGCGTGGGCGGCTTGGCCATCAGCTTGCCGGTGACGAACCAGTTCACCAGGGTCGGGCGCTGCAGGATGAAGCCGGTGACGCCGCCCTTCTGCTCGCCGATGCGCCGCAGCAGCTCGTAGAGCGAGGCGTGAATCTGCGGCGGCGGCTGGCGCCCCGAGAGCGCCTTCATCGCCTCGATCAGCCGGGTGGGCGCGCGCTGCGGCACGGGGGTGGAGCCGTGGCCCGCCTCGCCCGAGGCCGTCATCTTCAGCCACAGCGCCCCCTTCTCGGCGACCGACACCGCGAAGACCGTCTGGCCCTCGAAGAGCAGGTTCTTCACCCCGAGGCCGCCTTCGTTGACCAGCACGCCGCAGTCGAGCTCGGGCCAGTGGTGCTCGACGAGGTGCTTCATGCCCAGGTTGTCGACCTCTTCGTCGCCCACGGCCAGGAGGATGACGTCTCGGCTCAGCGGCACGTTGGCCCGCTTGAGCCACACCAGCGTCATCGCCTCGATGAGGCCCATGCCCTTCATGTCGAGCGCGCCGCGGCCCCAGATGACGCCGTCCTGGTCGATGGCGCCCGAGAGCGGCCCCGTCTCTTTCGGCCAGGCCTCGGCCTCGGCCGGCACCACGTCGGTGTGCGAGAGCAGGCACACCGGCTTGTCCTTCGGAGCGCCGCTGGCCTTCAAGCGCGCGATGAGGTTGCTGCGCCCGGGGGCGAACTCCACCACCTGCGCCTCGATGCCGTCCTTCGCGAGCAGGTCGGCCAGGTACTGCGCGCCGCGCGTCTCGTTGCCCGGCGGGTTGAAGGTGTCGACCTGCAGGTAGCCCGAGAGCGCCAGCGAGGCCTCCTCACCGGCCTTCGCCCAATCGATGCCGTCGCCGAAGCGGTCGACCCCCGCCGGGGCAGGCGTCGGAGGCGGGGGCGTGGTGGCGCACGAGAGGGCGAGGGTGGACAGGAGCGCGAGCCGGTTCGTCATGGGGCGGCCTTCTCGCATGGCCGGCCGCCGCCTTCACACGCTTCGTCGAGGCCCTGTCGCACAGAACGCTCTTGACGGTAATTGAACGACTGTTCTATTTCGTGGCGTCGATGGCCCGCCCGAAGAAAGACGACACGCGCGACACCCGGCGAGACATCCTCGACCGCTCGCTTGAGCTGTTCGCCACGCACGGCTTCACCGGCTCGTCGATGCGCGACATCGCCCGGGCCGTGGGGGTGCGAGAGAGCGCGCTGTACCACCACTTCCCGAACAAGAACGCCATCCTCACCACGGTGCTGGGCGAGTCGGGGCCGGGGGCGCTCAACGCGATGATGACCGGCGACCTGGTGCGCATCATCGAGGCCATGGGGCCGCAGCAGTTCTTGCGCACCATGGGTGAGGCCGTGGTGGCGTTGTGGGCCACCGAGCGCGAGCGGCACCTGATGCGGCTCATCATGGCCGAGTCGCCGCGGCTCAAACAGGCGGGCCTGTTCGACGTGCAGAAGCAGATTCAGTCGGTGCGCGCGCGCATCGGCGAGGTGTTCACGAAGCTCGCCGAGCGGGGGTTGATTCGGCAGGTCGACCCGGACGCGGCGGTGCTGCGCTTCATGGGGCCGATGCTGCTCATTCGGGTCATCCACCTGGCCGACCTCAACGTGACGCCCGACATGGCGGCGCTGCGCGACGACCTCTCGCGTCACCTCGACTCGTTCTGGCTGACGGTCAGGCCCGAGGCCCCGCCGTCGGGCCGGAGGAGGCGCGCGTGAAGCGCTCGAAACTGAACGAACGTTCGTTCTTGGGGCGGTCATGGCGTTGATGAAGCTCGCCGTGCGCAACCTGCTGCGGAACAAGCGGCGCACCGTCATCACCCTCACCGCGCTCGTCGCCGGCGTCGGCGCGATGGTGGCCATCAAGGGCTTCATCGGCGGGCAGCAGCGCCAGATCCTCGACAACCAGATGCGCGGCACGCTCGGCGCGCTGCAGGTGCACAAGAAGGGCTACGTCGAGAACGTGCTCGGCTCGCCGCTGACGCTCGACTTCGCCGACACGCCAGCGCTGCGCGCCCGCATCGCCGCGGTGCCGGGCGTCGCCGCGGTGAGCCCGCGCATCGAGTTTGGCGCGCAGGTGTCCACGCCCGACAAGAAGCCGGCTCCAGCCGATGGCTCCGACCTGCCCGAGGCCGACCAGGGGAGCGCTTCGTTCCTGATGATGACGGCGTTCGACCCTGCGCTCGAGCGGCACGTCACCCGCAAGCGGTGGGAGTGGGTGAAGTGGGGGCGCGGCGAGATGCTCCAGAGCGCCGAGCTCGAGCAGGTGGTGCTCAACGAAGACTTCGCCAGGGGCGTCGAGGTGCCGATGTGGAGGTCGGGCACCGAGCTGCCGCCCATCGAGCAGCGCCTGGCCGTGCTCGCGCCAGACCGCGACGCCTCGCTCAACGGCGTCAACGTGGTGATGGTGGGCACGCTCGCCTCGGCGACCCCCAACGACCGGCGCATGGGCATCATGTCGCTCGGGCCCGCGCAGGCGCTGCTCCGCATGGAAGGCCGCGTCACCGAGTACGGCCTCGACGTCGCCGAGGGCTTCGACGTGAACCAGACGCGGGACGCGGTGCAGGCCGCGCTTGGCGCCGACTTCGAGGTGCACACCTGGGAGCAGCGCATTCCCTTCGTGAAGGACATCATCGAGACGGAAGACTTCGTCTTCGGGGTCGTCAGCAGCATCTTCCTCTTCGTCGTGCTGCTCGGGGTCGTGAACGCGATGTTGATGAGCGTGCTCGAGCGCGTGCGCGAGATCGGCACCATGCTCGCGGTCGGCATGCGCCGCTGGCGAATCGTCACGCTCTTCATCAGCGAAGGCGTGGTGCTCGGGCTCATCGGCGGCACCCTGGGGGCGCTGCTGGGCTTCGCGTGGGTGGCCTGGGCCGAGTCGAGGGGCCTCTCGATCCCTGCTCCGGGCGCGAACGTGCCCAGCATCGTGCGGCCCCACGTCGACGTCTCGTTCCTGATCCGCGCCGTGTTCCAGGCCACCGCCGGCGCGGCGCTGGCGTCACTCTGGCCGGCGTGGCGCGCGAGCCGGCTGCGCCCCGTCGAGGCGCTGGCCCACACATGAGCTCGAGACTCCCAGGCCTGGCGCTGCGAAACGTGGGCCGAAACAGCCGCCGCAGCCTCATCACCGGCACCACCATCGTCTTCGGCGTCTCGATGGTGCTGCTCGTGCGCGGCTTCACCGTCGGCATGTCCGAGATGATGACGGACGACGTGGTGCAGGGCCGCAGCGGCGCCATTCAGGTGCACCGCGCGGGCTACATCGAGAACATCGACTCGGTGCCGACGCGCTTGAACCTGCCCTACGACGACGCGCTGCGGCTGAAGATGGTCGCGGTGCCCCACGTCAAGGGCGTCACCGGCCGCATCACCTTCAACGGGCTGGTCAGCAATGGCTCTCAACAGACGATGTTCATCGGGCGTGGGCTCGACCTGGCGCACGAGGGCGAGGCGTGCCCGAAGGCGCGCACCCTCGTGTCGAAGGGCGAGCCGCTCGAGGTGTCCGATGACGCCGCGATGGTGTTGCTGGGCGTCGAGCTCGGTGAGTCGTTCCACGTCGCGCCGGGCCAGATGGTGACACTCCAGTCCACCAGCCCGGGCGGCCGCGCGAACGCGCTCGACCTGAAGCTCAAGGGGCTCACCACCTCGTCGTTTCCGTTCGAGAACAAGCGGGTGGTGACGCTCCCGCTGGCCGCTGCGCAGCAGCTGGTCGGGCTCGACGGTCGCGTCACCGAGTACGTGCTGTCGGTCGACGACCTCGCCTTCCTCGACCAGACCGCCGAGGCGCTGCGCGTGATGCTGGGGCCCGAGTACGAGGTGCACACCTGGCGCGAGCTGCAGCCCTTCGTGCGCGACCTCATCTCCCGGCAGGACTTCGTGCTCGGGGCCATCGCCTTCGTGCTCCTCATCATCGTGCTGACCGGCATCATCAACACCATGCTGATGTCGGTGTTCGAGCGCGTGCGCGAGATCGGCACCTTGCTCGCGATCGGCGTTCGGCGCGCGCAGGTGTTGCAGATGTTCCTCATCGAGGCGGCCGTCATCGGCGCGCTCGGAGGGCTGGGCGGTGCGCTGCTGGGCCGCCTGATGGTCTTCGGGTTTGCCGTCAACGGCATCGCCATCAAGCTGTCAGGCGTATCGGGGTCGAACGTGCTCCGGCCGTTCGTCTCACCGGCGTTCACCATCGGCGCGGTGCTGGTGGCCCTGCTCGGAGCGGTCGGCGCGGCGCTGTGGCCCGCGCTCCGGGCATCTCGACTCAACCCCGTGGAGGCGCTGCGCTCATGAAGACCACCCTCGTTCTGTCACTCCTCGCCCAGGTCGCGCTCGCCGCCGAGCCCACCGCCGCCGAGATCCTCGCGAAGTACGACGCCATCATGGGCCCGGGCACCTACGAGGCGCTGGCCGAGATGACGGCCACCCGCGAAGACGGCACCTCGCGCACCTACGGCATGCGCTTCTTGAAGCGCGACACCGACAAGTTCCGGGTGTGGTTCTCGGCGCCCGCCAGCGTGAAGGGTCAGGAGATTCTCCGCCTGGGCGACAACTCGTGGGTGTACCTGCCGAACCTCAAGCGGGCCACGCGCATCGCCAACCGCGACAGCTTTCAGGGCGGCGACTTCAACAACGCCGACGTGCTGCGGGTGAACTACGCGGCCGACTACACCGCCACGCTGGCGCCGTCGCCGCTGCCCGACTCCTACGCCGTCGAGCTGAAGTCGAAGAGCGCCGAGACCGCCTACGACAAGATTCGGCTCATCGTGCGCAAGGGCGACCTGCAGCCGCTCAAGGGCGAGTACTTCGGCACCTCGGGCCAGATGATCCGCTCCGCGACGTTCACCGAGCACGCCGAGTTCGACAAGGGCTTCACCCGCCCCGGCCGCATCGTGATGCAGAACGAGGTGGTGAAGGCGCGCAAGACCGAGATGGTGATGAAGACGTTCAAGCTCGACGTCGACGCTCCGCCGCAGCGCTTCATGCAGGCCGACCTCGGCAAGTGAGGGCGCGCATGTCGAACCGCCTGTTCATCGCGGCGCTCGCGCTCGCCACGGCCGCCTTCGCCCAGGAGGACGCAGGCGCGGCGCCCGTCGAGCGCGCGCCCGAGAGCGCGGTGGTGGTCGCGCCGCTCGCCGAGGCGCCCACCGTCGAGCCGCGCTTCTCGAAGCTCGTCGACGTCACCGGCTACGGCATGACGCGCACCCAGTTCACCCGCGCGCGCACCTGGGGCCTGTTGCCCACCAGCGACCTGCCGCAGCTGCAGCAGCTGGTGGAGTTCAACACCCAGGTAAAGGTGAGCGTGCGGCCGCGCTCGTACCTGTCGACCGACATCTCGCTGGTGGGGAGCTGGGGCGGGTTCTATCGCGGCGTCGACGCCGACGGCCGTGAGGTGGCGCTGGCCGACAAGGCGAGCCCGCAGGTGCAGCCCCTGGTCAGCATCAACGAGCTGTTCGTCTCGCACGAGTTCCTGCCCGAGCTGAACCTGCTCATCGGCAAGAAGCGCATCGTGTGGGGCACGGGCCTGGCCTTCAACCCGACCGACCTGCTCAACCCCCGGCGCGACCCGACCGACCCGACCTTTCAGCGCTCCGGGGTGTGGCTGGCGCAGGTCGAGGCGCCGCTCTCGTTCGCGACCTTCTCGCTCGTCTTCGCGCCCACGGTGCTCAAGCAGACCGCGGGCATTCCGACGCAGGTGCTGGGGTACCCGGCCTTCGATCAGAAGGACACGCAGCTGCACTACCAGGTGGCCGCGCGCGCCTACGCCCTCATCCTCGACACCGACGTCACCCTGATGGGCTTCTTCGGCAACCGGTCGGTCGACGACTTCGAGGCCAAGCCGCGGGTGGGGCTCGCGCTCAGCCACGTCTTCGGCGCGCTCGAGGCGCACCTCGAGGCGCTGTTCCAGACCGGCAGCACCCGTGAGGTGCTCAACAGCGCGTGCGTGAAGGACGTGATGGGCGCGCTGCAGTGCTCCATCGCCAAGACGCCCTACGCGACGAAGCCGGGGCTCACCAGCGACGAGCTGCGCCCGAAGGTGCTCGTCGGAGGTCGCTACCAGTTCGCCGACGATTCGCTGCTCTCGCTCGAGTACCTCTACCAGCACGACGGCTGGAACCAGGACCGCTACCAGGACTTCGCCAACGCGCTCGGCCTCATCCCCGAGGGCCGGGCGGCCGGCGTCGACGTCACCAACTTCCCCGGCGCGGGCGCGCTGTTCGGGGTCGCGTCGTCTGACGGGCTGCCGGTGCGCTTCGCCTTCGACCCGCGCGGCCGTCACTACGCCTTCCTCACCTACCAGAAGCCCCGCGTCTTCGAGGACTTCACCCTGAGCGCGGTGGTCATCGCGAACCTGCGCGACCTCTCGACGACGGTGACGCCCTCGCTCATCTGGTCGGCGACCGACTGGCTCAACCTGTCGCTGCTGGCCTTCGTGCCGGTGCCTGGCCCCGACGCGCTCGCGGTGAAGACCCAGCAGGGCACGCCCATCACCGAGTTCGGCATCACCCCGTTTGCCTTCCGCGCGATGTTCGAGGCGCGGGCGTTCTTCTAGGAGCTTCTCGTGGCGCACCTCATCGAGCTGTCAGGCATCAAGAAGTCGTATCAGCTGGGCAAGACCGAGGTGGTGGCGCTCCGCGGCGTCGACCTGAGCATCGACGTCGGCGAGTTCACCGTCGTCACCGGGCCATCGGGCAGCGGCAAGACGACGCTGCTGAACATCATCGGCTGTCTCGACCGCGCCTCGTCGGGCACCTACGTGCTCGACGGCATCGACGTGTCGAACCGCGACTTCGACGACCTCGCCGAGGTGCGGAACCAGAAGATCGGGTTCATCTTCCAGAACTTCAACCTCATCCCCGTGCTGGACGTCGCCGAGAACATCGAGTTCCCCTGCGCGGTGCGCACCGGCGGCGAAGACGCGAAGGTGCTGCGGGCGCGTGTCGAGAAGTTGGCCGAGGCGGTGGGGTTGCGGGAGTACCTGCACCACAAGCCCGACGAGCTCTCAGGCGGCCAGCGTCAGCGCGTGGCCATCGCGCGTGCCCTCATCACCACGCCCCGCTTGGTGCTCGCCGACGAGCCCACCGCGAACCTCGACTCGAAGACGAGCGATCAGATCATCGACCTCATGCTCGAGCTCAACCAGAACCAGGGCGTCACCTTCTTGTTCTCGACGCACGACCCGCGGGTGGTGAAGCACGCACGGCGGGCGCTCCAGATTCTCGACGGGCAGATGGTCGACGGCGCGCTCGCGCACTGAGCCGACGAACGCGAAAGCCCTTCTTTCGGATCGAGTAGTCGTGCTACTGGAACCGCGCCTCGGCTTGATCGCCGTCAAGAAGGTTTTTGTCTCGCCGCAGGCGGGGAGGGGTAGATCGGTGAGACCCCCGCGCGGTTGTCGTCGAGTTGTCGTTCTTTCATCACCACAGCGTCACCCAAGGGTCAGCCCATGAACCGACTCCAACACCTCCTCCTGGCGGCGTGTCTGTCTGCGGTCGCCTGTACCGGCCCCGCCGGCGAGAACGGCAAGCCCTGCTCCGTGAAGGACAACAACAACGGCAGCGCCACGGTCACCTGCCCCGACGGCACCACGGTCACCATCACCAACGGGACCAACGGCACCAATGGCATGCCCGGCGCCAACGGGACCAACGGCACCAACGGGACCAACGGGACCGACGGCATGAACGGGACCAACGGCACCGACGGCATGAACGGCATGAACGGTACCTCGTGCACCATCACCACGGCCGACGGTGGTGGCCGGCTGCTGGCGTGCACCGATGGCACCAGCATCGCGCTCCCGTCGGTGACCGACGCAGGCTCGCCGGGCGACTTCCTCAAGATCAGCTTCAACGTGAAGGTCGATGGGGTGAACGACAACCGCTTCACCTCGGTGGCCAACGGCTACTACTGGCAGCGCGGCGCGACGGGCGCTGGCGTGCGCACCTCGATCAACCGCACCACCAACCCCATCACCGTCACCCCGAAGGGCAACGGGAACTACGACGCGCTCATCTCGGGCTACGGCTCGATGGTGCGCACCTTCGACGCGGGCACCACCTTCCTCCTCACCGTGAACAACGGGAACGGGAACCAGGCCTCCTCCATCGTCACGCACCTGGGTGGGCCCGACCGCTTCGTGGTGACCGACCAGTCGTGCGTCAATTGCCACGGCGACCGGGTCTTCCGTGAGCCGGAAGGCGCCGAGGCGACCGAGCACCACGGCGTCAGCCCGCGCGGCGTGCAGGCCTGCGTCGTCTGCCACAACCGGTTCGACACCATCGGCCCGGGCCTCGGCGCCGCGGTCACCGACGGTGGCACGGCCATCGGCGGCGGGACGCGCCTGATGGGCTACGTGCACGGCATTCACAACTCCAAGAACATGCCGGGCGGGCCCGTCGCCTTGCGCGTCGACCCCGACCGCTTCAGCAGCTCGAACAACGGGCCGCTCCCCGAGCAGTGGCTCAACGTCACCGCCCCCGCCGGCACCTACGTGCGCGCGGTCTCGGCGGTGCTCGACGCGGGCGTGCAGATTACCAGCACCTTCTCGATCGGCTTCCCCAGCTACACCACCAACTGCAGCACCTGCCACAACACCGCCGAGGCGCTCTCGCGGGTGAACGCGGCGCCGCCGTCGTGGGCGCTCTGCATGTCGTGCCACCAGAGCTGGGCCGGCTTCAAGAACCCCGCGGTGCCCACGCTGCATAGCGCCATCACCGCCGCGACCGTCACCGCGACGACGTGCTCCGGCGTCTGCCACACCGCGGGAGGCGTCTCGACCAAGACGACCGTCGCCGACTTCCACAACGGGCGGCGCACCGATCGCGGCGGCCTCATCTGGGACGGTGACGACCAGTCGGTCGAGCAGGGCAAGACCGTGCGCATGGCCATCACCGGCACCTCGGTGGTCGGCCCCAACCTCGCCATCACCTGGACCGCGGAGCGCAACCTCGCCGGTGTCTGGACGCCGGTGAACCCGTGCAACACCGACTTCATGTCCGGGCCCGTCTTCTTCGGCACCACGGGCACGACGAACCCCGACGCCGGCGTGGTGGCGGGGAACATGTCGATCCTCCGCGCCTACGCGCAGGCCAACGACTGGGTCAACGAGGGCCAGGGCACCGCGCCCGGCCAACCCGCGAGCGCCGTCAACGTCACCTCGACGAACACCTCGTGCGCCGCCAACGTCGCCACCACGACGGTGCCCAGCCACACCACCACCGCGACCCTCGGCATCGTGGCGCTCCAGGGCAAGCCGCAGGTCCGCTTCCCTCCGGCGGCCGGCACCAACTCGGAGTTCATCCAGATTCGCTCGAGCTCACCGGTGTGGGAGTTCAACCCCGCCACGGGCGCCGCCGCGACGGTGAAGCGCCGCGACGTGGCCGACATCGCCCGCTGCTCCACCTGCCACGAGGGCAGCATGTATCAGCACGGCGGCAACCGGGTGGACAGCATCGACCTCTGCCAGATGTGCCACAACCCGGCGGCCAACGAGAAGAGCAACCGCGTCGGCGTCTTCGGCGTGAACGCGGCGGCGGCCTACGACGGGAAGGTGGGCGAGTCGTTCGACCTGCGCAACATGATCCACGGCATTCACTCGTCGGGCGAGACGGGCATGCCGATCGTGTTCTACCGCACCAACGGCATCTACTTCTTCGGCAACCAGGAGGCGCTCGCGCGCTCGACGAACTGGCCCACCACCGACGCGCCGGGCGACGGCGTCAACTGCCGCCCGGTCGCGGGCGCCACGGCGCTGCTGAGCGACGGTGGCATCCCGCGCTGGAGCGGCTGCACCACGCCGTACGCCCAGAAGCACAACTTCATCGAGGTGCACTACCCGCGCAGCCTGGCGGACTGCAGCGCCTGCCACGTGCCCGGCACCGTGAGCACGCCTCCCGACCCGCGCATGGCCGTGGGCTTGACGGTCGACCCCGGCGCCGGCCCTGGCGCGGCGTGGAGCAACCTGCTCGACGACACGCTCATCGGGCCGACCGCGGCCTCGTGCATGAGCTGCCACCAGTCGGGTGACCCGCTCAAGCAGTACTACCGCCGCTCGCACGCCTACAACTTCGGCTTCCCGCCGTCGGTGTTCGCGGGCCTGGGCCGCCAGGCGCTGCTCGACGCCGCCGCGAACCCCGGCTCGGGTGGGCCGACCGAGCAGTGCGCCGGCTGCCACCGCGACCTCGAGGCCAAGCACGCGACGCGCGGCATCATCTCGACCAGCGGCATCTCGCTCACGCCGTGACGTGAGGCGCACCGCCTGAGTCACCAGGGGCAGCCTCTCATCGAGGCTGCCCCTTTTCTTTTCCCGGCGCGCGCGCCGGGTCGAGAGTCGACGGGCGTTGGGGCACGAGGCTAGGCTCGCCGCCACTCTTCGTTCGGAGGCTTCATGAGCAACGGTGTCGAGCACCTCGATGCACCCCCGCCCATCTCGGCGGCGCAGAAGGCGAAGATCCTCTCGGACCCGAACGTCGCGAAGATCGCCGCCGAGCTCGGCATGAGCGTCGACGAGTTCGTCAACACCGTCGGCTACTACCTGAACAACCCCGACACCGAGCCCGCCTTCCTGGTCGTCTCGGACGAGAACCTGCGCAAGATGGGCGTCGAGCCCCCCTCCGAAGAGGCCATCGAGGCCAACGTGCGGGCCACCGTCGAGCTGATCAAGGCCGGCACCAACCCCAGCGCCTTCGAGGGCGCGCGGCGAAGAACCGTCGAGCTCCAGGCGCCCGCTGGCGAGCAGGTGAAAAAGGCCGACATTGATCCCGACCTCGAAGACACCGTGAAGAAGGCCCGAATCCCCCGAGGCTCTTGAGATCAACCGCTTAGCGGTGCCTTACGCGGCTGAGGCAACTTCTGATTCTTGCCAGCCGAGAATCGACCTATCGCAGCAATCTCTCTGGGGAGCACACCATGGCGTTGGTCAAGAAGCTGGGCGGCATTTTCAAGAAGGTGACGAGCTTCGCCAAGAAGGCGGTGGGGTTCGCGAACAAGATTCTGAACGGGCCGCTGGGCAAGCTGGCCTCGTTCATTCCCGGCGTCGGGCCCTTCATCGCGGGCGCGGCGAAGATCGTCGGCATCGCTGACAGCGTGCTCAACGGTGGCGGGCTCAAGGGCATCATCAGCGGGTTGGTGGGCAACCTCGGCGGCGGGCTGCTGGGCAAGGCGGGCTCGCTGCTGAGCCAGAGCGGCCTGGGCAGCATCATCGGCCTCGGCTCCAAGGCGACCAACTCGAGCCAGCTCTTCGACATGGTGAAGACGCTGATGGCGCCGCGCCAGAACGACCAGTCTCCCGCGGCCCAGGGCGACCGCTACAACGTCGGCCAGTTCGCCGCGTTCCAGCTCGCGCAGTTGCTCCGCGCGCGCCAGCAGACCGCGCAGTAACGAAGCAATCACTGGTGGGCGGGACGAAAGGGGTGCGCGCTCGAGGGCGTGCGCCCCTTGTCGTTCCACCGGCCGCTCGTGTTGGACGACGATGGCGACGCGGCCGGCCGCGCCATGGAGCCGATCACGGCGCCAACGGGGCCTCACTGCGCGAACGTCAGGTACGTCATGCACATCTCATCGAAGCTGCTCTCGCCCCAGGCCACGGCGCGCGGCGCCTGCTGGGTGCCGCCGACGAGCGGCTGGTTGAGCGGGCCGTTGTCGTAGACGCAGGTGATGCGCAGCCGGTCGCCCTGCACGAGCGTCACCGGCGTCTTCAGGGTGTAGTCGCGCTGCCAGTTGAAGTCCCACTTCGGGTTGTCGAGCAGACAGGCGGTGGAGCCGTCGGCCTTCACCACCTCGAGCGTCACCTGCGTGGCCAGCTGATGGGCGTGCGCCATGGCGCGGTACACGGTGGCGTTGCGGAAGGCGGCCGGCAGCGGCACCTCGAGCGTCTGCACCGACGCGGTGTCTCCGGCGGCGATGTTCAGGTTCGGCTTGAGCATCGGCAGAATCTGCCCGCGCCGCAGGCTCCCCATGGGGGCGGTCTCGAGGGCGAGCTTCGTCTCGTCGAAGGGCGACACCTTCGGGTCGGCGAGCGCGTTGAGGTTGTAGTGAATCTGCACGACGAGGCGGCTGTTCGCCGGCAGCACCAGCGCGGTGTCAGCCGGCATGCGCGAGGGGTATTGGCCTGGCACCCAGCCGGCGATCTGGTTGCGCACCGCACCTGAGATGCCGACGCCGCCGCTCTGGCAGGCGTAGCCCTGCCGCAGGTCTTGTGCGTCGAGGGCCTCGAGCTGGCCCACCTGGTCGGGCGTCACGACGTAGGCCAGCACGTGGTGCACCACCGCGAGGTTCCCCGGCGTCACCTCGTACCCCTTCACCATCAGGTCGGCGGTGTTGCCCGGGTTCATCACGAAGCACTGGTAGTTGTCGGTGTCGTTCATCTTGCGCACGTCGAACGCGCCGCCGATGGAGAGGTCGAGGTCGTGGCGCACCACCGGCAGCGGCGTCGTCGGCGCGTGGCGCGAGTCGGCCGGGTCTCCGAGTGGCGCGCCCTCGTCGACCCACGCCTTGAAGAGCGCCTTCTCGGGCTCGGTGAGGCGCGGGTCGTCGAGGTAGCTGTTGCACGAGGTGGCGGCGAAGAAGGGCGGCATGCGGCCCTTCTCGATGGCGTTCCACAGCGCGGGCCCGAGCGCCGTCACCTGCTCCGGCGTGTCGAGGGCCAGCGGCGCGACGCCGCCTTCGGTGTGGCACGAGCGACACGAGCGCTCCACCAACGGCTGCACGTCGCGCAGGTACGAGGTCGTCTTCGGCGCCTCAGGCAGCGGGGCAGGGGTGGGTGAAGGTGGCTGACCGCAGCCGACGGTGAAGGCGAGGAGCAGGGCGGGGGTGGAGCGCATGCGCCCACCAACCCGGCCCCGCCGCGGAAGTTGCGGTCAGCGCACGCGGACCAGCGGCTTGCCGCGCAGGGCCTGCTCCGAGAGCCTCACGAAGTCGGCCTCGGTCACCAGCCCCACCAGGCGGCCCTTCCCGTCGACCACGGGCAGGCTGCCCACCTTGCGCGACAGCAGCAGCCTGGCGGCGTCGGCGGCCAGCACGTCTTCGCGCACGGTGATGACCTCGGTCGCCATGGCGTCGGCCACCGTCAGGCCCTTGCCGTGGAGCAGCGTCTTCTCGACGTCGATGTGGGCGATGACGCCCACCAGCTTGCCCCGCCCGTCGACGACCGGAAGGTGCCGCACCCGGCCCAGCCGCATCTCGGCCGCGGCCTGCTGCAGCGGCGCGTCTGGCCGAATGCTCAGCACGTCGTTGGACATCAACTGCGAGACGAGCATCGCCATGGGCGGCCTCACGCCTTTCGCTGCTTGTCCTTCTTCTTCTTCTTCTTCTTCTTCTCCCTGGGCGGCTCGTCATGGTGCCCGAGGTCGAAGTCGGGGGCGGTCACCGCCACGTCGCGGAGCATCTTGCGCACCTCGAGCCCGTGCATCTCTTCCTGGGCGATCTGGGTGCGGGCGAACTCCTCGAGGTACACGCTCCGGTCCTCCACCACGTCGAGGAACTCCTTGTAGAGCGTCAGCGCGCTGCGCTCGTGCGCGAGCGACTCCTCGAGGATGTCCTTCACCGAGTGCTGATACGACTCGGGGATCTGCGCGATGGTCAACGTCGGGTGGCCGCCCAGGCCGGTGAGGATTTCTCCCGCCTGCTGCGCGTGGAGCAACGACTCGCTGGCCTGGGCCTTCATGAAGGCCACGATGGGGATGCGGTTCGGCCCCGCCACCATGAGGGAGTAGTGCGTGTAGCGAACGACGCCCGCCAGCTCGAACTCCATGATGCGCGAGAGCAGCTTCTGCGCCTTCTTCACGTTGAGGTCTTGCAGCGGCATCGAGGCTCCTGTCCGGCGGTAGAGCTGAAGGAAAACCGGGCCGATGTACCACGCGGGGCCGGGGGGTCGAGGGCTTCGCGCACGCGAGTGTCACGCCGCCGCCTCTTTCGCGCAGCCAAAGGGTTGACGCGGAGTGTCGACCCCGTGTCAATTGCGCGCTCTGGCCGACCACACGCAGCAACCCCCGGAACTTCAGATGAATTCACTCCTTCGAATCACGCTCGTCACCGGGCTCGCTGCCGCGTTGGCTGGTTGTCCTGGCTGTCGCACCGAGATGCGCACGCTCGCGTTTGGGGAGCCCCTGCTGCTGACCGAGGTCGATGGCCTCAACGTCGAGATCTCCGAGCTCGACTTCGGCACCGTGCCGATGACCAAGAAGGTCAGCCGGGTGGTGACGCTGCGCAACGTCGGCCGCGCCGACCTCCGGCTCGAGGCCTTCGCGAAAGAGGGCATGGGCCCGGCGGTGCGGCTGGGCATGGCGGTGGTCGAGGCCGACCCCGTCTTCGGCATCGACTTCGAGCCGTTCGACCTCCCGGTGGGCGAGTCGAAGGAGCTGACCTTCTTCTTCCAGCCGCCCGAAGACCCGGCCCAGACGACCGTCGCGCACGAGGTGAAGCTCAAGCTGTCGATGCCCAACGCCGACCCCAACGCGGCCCCCACGTTCCTCACCCTCAAGGGCCTCGCGCTCCGTGGAGAGTGCGACTTCCCCGCGCGCATCGACTTCGGCGCGGTGGCGCGGGGCGACACCTTCTCCATCGTGCAGGCGCTCAAGAACCGCCGCGCGACCGACTCCTTTCCCCGCGTGGGCGAGGTGACGTCGGCCGACATGGTGTTCTCGCTCTCGTCGGACTCGCCGCGCGGAGAGTTCGCGCTCGCGCCGGGCCGCGACAAGAACGTCACCTTCCTCTTCGCCCCCACCGAGACGCGTGACTACTTCGGCACCGTCGTCGTGCTGCCCGCCGATGGCTGCCCCGAGGTGAACGTGCGCCTGGTCGGCACCGGCGTCGACAACGTGCTCTCGTGGGCGCCGTCGACCCTCGACTTTGGCTACATCACGCCGGGCATCATGGTGACGGGCGAGGTCACCTTCAGCAACCAGAGCTTCAAGGCCGTCGAGCTGTCCGCCCTGACGACCCGCGAGGGCGCGAACCCCAGCAACATCTACCGCGTCGCCGCCGCCAACATGGGCGACCTCACCGCCCTCACGGTGCCCGCGGCCACCCGCAACGCCGCCACCAACGCCATCGTGCCGGGCACGGCGAAGGCCACCTTGAGCTTCCGGCCCACGGTGCTCGGGCCCCGTCAGGGCACCTTCAATGGCAGCACCGATGCCCGCAACCAGCCCAGCTTCACGGTCGCGCTGCGCGGCTTCGGCGGCGGGCCCGACATCGACCTTCAGCCCGCGAACACCCTCAACTTCGGGCGCATCGCCTACTTCTCGGGCGCCAGCGCCTCGGCCACCCGGCGCGTCACCCTGCGCAACGTCGGCACCCGCCCCACGCCGCCTGACCCGCGCGCGAACCTGAAGCTCGGGGTGATGGGCGGCGGCCGCCCCTATTGGACGGTGACGCCGAAGAACGCCGAGTCGACGCTGGCCGAGATCTGCGTCGGTCGCTTCGACGCCATGACGAACACCTGCGCCGACGACCTGCCCGCCACCGGCCCTGGCTCGTACAACCCGTCGCTGGGCATCGAGGCCTCGGGCGCGGCGGCGAGCCTCGACATCCCCATTCGGGTCGCGCCGGCCAACACCGCGGTGGGCGCGTCGGGCAACAAGGAGTGGGAGGTGACGTTCTTCTCGAACGACCCCGACGAGGCCGAGGTGCGCCTGACGGTGACGGCGCGGCCCGTCACCCTGCCGCCGTGCAACTACACGGTGACCCCGCTGAGCCTCAACTTCGGCGTCGTCACCCCGCCCTCGACGAAGGACCTCACCTTCCAGGTCTGCAACGTGGCGCCCGCCACGGCGACCGGTGACATCTGCCTCGTCACCAACCTCGACGTGGGCGCCGGCACCGACGCGATGTTCTCGCTGCCCGCGGGGTCGCTGCAGGAGCGCGAGCTCGCGCCGCAGGAGTGCATGACGGTGCAGACGCGCGCGTGGCCCCAGGGCGCGCTGCCCAGCACGCCCACCACCGTGACCGGCTCGGTCACCTTCACCATCTCGGACCCCACGCCGGGGCGCTCGCAGCCCACGGTGCAGCTGACCGCGACGCTGGCGCCGAGCTGCCTGGTCATCTCGCCGGGAACGCTCGACTTCGGCACCGTGCAGCAGGGCTGCAACTCGCCCAACCGCACCTTCACCGTCTACAACGCCTGCCCGCAGCAGGTGCGCTGGGTCGGCGCCTCGCTCATCGCCGCCGGCGACCGCGCCATGCCCGGCATGACGAACTGCCCCCCGGGTGGCCAGCCGTGCCAGGAGTTCAACGTCTTCACCCAGCCCTCGACCAACGGCCTGCCGATGTGCACCGTCGGCGGCGTGTCGGGGCCCTGCCTCAACCAGGGCGGAATGCCCCTCTCGTTCCAGCTGAGCTACCGCCCCCTCAACATCGGCACCGACTCGGGCGCCTACCGCATTCAGGTCGTCCAGGGCGGACAGCAGGTCGACTACATCGTCACCCTGGACGGCCGCGGCGACACCATGGGCTTCAACACCGACACCTTCCGCCAGGACTCGCGCCCCAAGGCCGACATCCTGCTGGTGGTGGACACCTCGGGCTCGATGTCTGAGGAGCAGCAGGCGCTCGCGATGAACTTCAACTCGTTCATTCAGTACGCGGTCACCAGCCAGGTCGACTTTCAGATTGGCCTGACGACCTCGTACTTCGGCTCGGGAGGCTCCGTGGCTGCCCAGGCCGGCGACCTCTGTCGCACCGACAGCACCGTGACGTCAGGCGGTCAGTGCATGGGCGGTACCGGCCCGAAGATCATCACCCCGACCACGCCCAACCTGCAGGCGACCTTCGCGCAGTTGGTGAACAAGGGCACCAACGGCTCGGGCTCCGAGTCCTGCGTCGAGCCCGCGGTGCGGGCGCTCACCGCGCCGAAGATCACCGACCCGGCGCAGAACGGCGGCTTCCTCAGGCCCGACGCCGTGCTCGCGGTGGTGTGCGTCACCGACGAGTCGGAGCAGGCGAACCTGCCGATGTCGCTCTACGTGAACCAGCTGCTCAACATCAAAGGCGTGCAGCGGGCGAACATGTTCTCGTACAACGTCATCGGTCCCTTCACCGCGCTGAGCCCGACCTGCTCGGCCGATGACCAGGGCGGCCGCCACGCGCAGCTGGTGGCCGACACCAACGGCATTCGAGAAGAGATCTGCACTCCGAACTGGGCGACCTCGCTCGAGAACATCGGCAAGGGCGCCTTCGGCTTCCGCACCACGTTCTTCCTCAACGGCACCCCGGCGGCCGGGAACATGATCGAGGTCGCCATCGACAACATGGTCCTCCCCCCGACCGACAGCCGCGGCGCGACCGTCTGGCGCTACGACTCGGCGACCAACTCGGTCATCTTCGATCCGCTCTACGTGCCCGAGCCGGGGAAGACGCTGAGCATCAGCTACCGGGTCGCGTGCCTCTGAGCCCACGCGGTGGGGCCGGCGCCCGGTGGAGACGCTCGCCGGTGGCGCCGCCGGGCAGTTGCGAGGGGGCGCGTTCGCTCCCAGACTCGGTGACGTGAGGTCGACCCGGCAGCGCGTCTTCTGGTGGGCGGTGTTCGCGTTCATCTCGTGCGCGACGCCGCTGGGGCAGAGCTCCTGCCCGGCGCCGACCGGCGGGCCGTGCGAGCCGCGGAAACAGAACTGCCCCACCGGCTACTACTGCCCGCTGGCCGAGGTGTGCACCCGCACCTGTGAGCAGACCAGCGACTGCTGGCTGAAGGTCGAGACCGGCTGCCGCAGCGACGCGGTGCCGTACATGCGGCTGCCCGATGGCGGCACGTACATGGAGGAGACCGACGACGGCTACTGCCCCGAGTCGCGTCGCATGGTGTGCCTGGGCGGCTATTGCCAGAAGGACACCTGCCCGCTCCTCGATGGTGGGTGCGACTACGATCTGTACGGGCCCTCGCCGTTCAAGGGGAACCGCAGCGTGGGGCCTCAGGAATGAAGCGCGCGCGCCTGGCGGTGCTGGCTCTGGCGCTGCTCGGCTGTCCGACGCCGCCGACGGGCACCAAATGCGCCCAGCACACCGACTGCCGCGCGATGCCCGAGGGGTACTGCTCGCGCGCCGAGCTCTGCACGCGCGTCTGCGACGACGCGGCCTGCCCGACGGACTACCGCTGCTCCACCGAGGGCCGGCGCCGGGTGTGCCTGCCCGCGTGCGAGAGCGACCAGAACTGCGTCGCCGGGTTCCGCTGCGAGCCGGGCTCCGACGGGCCGGTGTGCCGTCTGGCGGAGCCCCTCAAGGAGCAGCCGAAGCAGTAGGGACCCGGCCTGTGAGTGCGCCGGCGGACTCCTTCAAGCTCGCCGCCAAGCTGGCCTCCGAAGACGCCAAGGACGCGCCACGTCGGCGCTCGCGCAAGTCGCCGTCGCGCAACGGCCGGCTGCTCGCCCTCAGAAGCAGGTCGTCGCGTAGTCCACGGTCAGCGTCTGGCCCGGCTGCGGTGTGGTGTTCGGCTGGAAGCGGATGCTGTTCGACGCCGCCTCGTACGTGTACGTCGACGGCGGCGCCGGCTGGCCGTTGATGAGCACGTTGACGGTGTTGCCGCCGGTCAGGTCGGGCGTGTTGGTGAGGAAGAACTGGGTGCGGAAGCCGAAGGCCGTGCGGCCCAGGCCCTGGAGCGCCGCCGACCAGTTGGTGCTGCAGATCTCTTCGCGCACGCCGCCGGTGCGGGTGATGAGCGTCTGGTACCGCGTCGCGCCACCGGGCGAGTCGTAGCTGCAGCCAGACGGGGCCGACGTCAGGAACGGGCCGATGGCCGAGAAGGTGAAGTTCGAGAGCCGGCTGAAGCCCTTCACGTTGATGAGCAGGTTCTCGTAATAGCTGACCGGCTGGTTCGACTGGTCGCCGGCGTCAGAGACCACCACGACGGCCAGGTTGGCGTCGTTGCGCACGAAGCCGACGTTCGCGCCGGCGATGTTCGGTGAGGTGAGCGCCCGGGTGGCCGACTCGAGCGCCTGCTCCGACGCGCTCCCCAGGGTGCCGACCCGCACCAGCGACGAGAAGTGCGTCTGCACGTTGGGCGTCGCCGAGGTGAGGAACTTGCCGCCAGCGGTCGTGGTCTTCAGCACGCCGTTCTGGCCCACGTCGGTGGTGACGACGCCGATCTGGTAGTCGACGTTCGCCGTCACCGCGTACTGAATGAACGAGGTGAAGTTGTTCGCGAGGCTCGTCTGCTTGTCGGACATGGAGCACGAGTCGTCCACGACGAGCAAGATGTCGGCGCGCGGCTGCTGGTCCTGCTGGAAGGTGTCGGTCTGCCGGCCGCTCACGTCACCGCGGCCCTGAATCGCCACCAGGTACTGCACCTGCTGGCCCGACTGGGTGACGTCGAGGGCGATGGCGCCCGAGTCGGAGCCGAGGTCGATGGGCGAGTAGCGCACCTGAATCGGAACGCCCGCCGAGCCCTGGCTCATGGGCAGGCCCGCCGCCGGAATCATCGGGCTCTGCACCAGGAAGAACTCGGGGCAGGGCTGTCCACCGGGGCACGCGGGGCCGCCGGCCGTCTGGCCCGCCGCCGCCGACATCGACACCCCGCGCAGCGTGATGGCCGTGCTGCAGGTGTTGTAGACGGTGATGGTCTTGGTCGGGCTCGAGCAGCGCATGCCCGGCGGCGGAATCGTCTTCACCGTGCCGAAGTCGAGCGGGTCGGGCGTCGCGGTGATGCACGACGGGCCCACCGAGGTGCGCAGGTCGATGCGGCCCTGCGGGTTGGTGGGGTTGGTGACGTCGAAGGTGACCGCGCCCGCCAGCGACACCAGGGTGGCCGGAGCCGGCCCGCGCGGCGCGACGCGAATGACCAGCTGCCAGCTCTCTTGCGCGCGCAGCTCCTTCTCGGCCGGCGGGGTGCCCACGAAGGAGTAGGCGGGGTCGCTGCCCATGGCGATGGCGAAGTTCGAGAAGAAGCAGCTGTCGGCGCGCCCCGAGCCCTGGTTGGTGATGGTGACGGGCAGGTCCTTCGTGGTGCCCGCGGGCACGATGCCGAAGTTCGCCAGCTGGGGGCTCACCCGGTAGTTGCACGGCGGGAGGATCTGCACGTCGGCGGTGACCGTCAGGGTGACGGCGGGCTCGGCGCTGTCGTTGGAGAAGATGACGATCTCAGCCGTCTTGGTGCCCGAGGTGCGGGGCAGCAGGCTCACCTGCAGGGTGACCTCGTTCTGCCCGGCGACGGGGCGAAGGCCGGTGCGCGAGTCGTAGGAGCTGGCGAGCGCCAGGGTGAACTCTCCGGGCTGGGTGTCGACGCCGGTGGGGCGAATCTCGAACATCGGGGCCTGCCCGGGCACGCCGGCCATGTCGACCTTCCCCAGCAGCAGGTTGAAGCTCGGGTCGGGGTTGACGGGCGCGACGCCGACGTTCTGCACGCTCACGCGGCGGGTGACCGGCACCGGGTTGCCCTGGAAGAAGGGCACGTGGCCGAAGGGAATGTTGGGGCGCGGGCTGACGCGAATCTTGGGCCCACCGCCGGTGCAGTCGAGCTGAATGGAGCCGCGCGGCGTCTTGCGCAGGCCGGTGTCGAACGAGAGCGTGCCCGAGCGGTTGCCCAGCATCGCGGGCGAGCAGGCGACCTTCATCGAGACGGGCATGCCGCCGCCGGGAATGGTGAGGCGGGTGTCGTCAGCGCCCATCGGCACCACGTGCGAGTAGTCGGTGGGGCTCGAGACGGTGATGTTGGTGAGCTCGACGGCCGCGTTGGCGGTGTTGGTGAAGACGACCTCCATGGTGCGGTCGAAGCCCGGCGAGACGAGGCCGAAGCGCAGGTTCGACGGCGTCCAGCTGAGCACGTCTTCGACGCCCGTCGCCTTGACGGTGACGGTGACGCTCTCGCACGAGGGGCCGGCGCCCGCGAGCTTGATGGTCGTCTCGTAGGCGCGCTGCTCGGTGGGGCTGACCGAGAAGAGCACCTTCGTCTCGCCGCCCGCGGCGACCAGCACCTTGCCGGGCGCGGTGTTCTCGCCGAAGCCGAAGGCCGCCGCGTCGCCGCCCTCGTAGCTGCCGATGGTGGCCTCGGTGTCCTGCATGGTGGCGTTCTTGAACGCGAAGGGCACCGAGAAGGTGTCGCCCACCGGCACCTTGCCGAGGTCGATGACGCGGGGCAGGTCGCAGCTGCCGAGGTCGCCCTTGGCGACGAGGGTGATGTCGGCGGTGCTGGCCTCTTCGGTCGCGCCGTCTGCGTAGAGGCGGAGCTTGGCGAAGTACGCCGAGCGCCCGCCGCGCGGGGTGAAGGTGACGACGTAGGGCACCTCTTCCGAGGCGGTCAGCGTCTTGGTCGCGAACTCGGCCGCGAACGGCGCCGCCGGCTGGAGCAGGGGGACGATGGAGACCTCGTCGCCCTCGATGCGGGCCAGGGCGGTGAGGGTGAGCGGGCCGGTGCCGACGTTCTTGGCGACGATGACGGCCTGGCGGCTCTCGCCGACGAGCGCGTAGCCGAAGTCGTAGGTGGCGTCGCGGTCGACCTTGCGGCCGAAGTCGGGGCCCTGCCACACCAGCGCCAGCTCTCCCACGCTCGACTGCAGGCCCGGGCGGCGGGTGTTGCACCCATCGCAAGCGGACAGCGCAGCAGCGGTCAACACGAGCATCGCCAGCGTTTTGGTTTGCATCCGGGCTCCCTGAGAGGTGCGTACACCTACGACAAGGTGGGGCGTTCGATCCAGTAGCCCCCCCCTCTGTGTGCGCACGAAGGAGACACTCCAGCCGCAGCGCACGCGCAAGGCGATACAACCCAAGCAACTCCGGGATGTTACGGCCCGCCTAGACCACGATGCCTTCCCACCGCGACACCCACTTCGTGGGATGGAAGCGGGGGATCGGCCGGGGCATCAGAAGCGGGGCTCCCTGGCGCCAGAACGACCTGAAGTCCTTCTTCTGATTGGTCCGGTAGAAGTCGACGAGGTAGGCGAAGTCACAGGCCGCGTAGTCCGACAGCCACTGGTCGAGGTCGCGCACGCCGGCCTCGTGGAACAGCTGCAGCGAGTACTCGCAGGCCTCGAGCTCATACTCGTAGAGCCGGCGAAGGAGGGCCTCCGAGGGGTTGGGGTACAGGCGGTAGCCGAGCTCGCGCGCCGCCTCGCTGGTGTTCCACTGCACGGTGTGGCCGAAGAGGTGCGCGATGATGAAGAGCGCGCTCTCGATGTCTTCGGCGTAGTCGACGTGAATCTCGGCGCCGTCGAGGTCTCCGGTGAAGGGGCTGGGCACGTCGCGAATCCGCACGGGAATGCCGTAGCGGTGCTCGATGTGGGCCTCGAGCCGGTTGAAGGCCTCTCGCAGTCTGGCTTCGGCGGGCGTCATGGCGCCAGAGTCTACGCGGTGGCCGCCGCGCTCGGCCTTCGCTTCGTTGCACCGGCGGCGCCTTCGATTGAGCGTGGCAAGCGTTCGGGCGGGCGTTAGCGTTTCCAGGGTGAGCGACGCGAGGGAGCGACTCCGGCGGTTGGCTTCGGCCGGGCGCGAGCAGCGCAGCGCCGCCGCGGCGCCCCCGGTCGCCCCCACCGCCACGCCTCGCACCGAGGCGCGCCTGACCGAGCGAAGGGTTCGTGAGGCCCTGATGTCGCGAGGCCGGTTCGACGGGCTCGCGCTTCGTCGAGTTCCAGTGGCGGCTGTTGCACGAGGTGCTGCGCCCGCTCCATGCGCTGGCGCCCCTCGAGCGCGTCACCCTGCGACGAGAGCGGCCTGGCCATGGGTGAGCCTCACGACCCGCTGACGAGGCTCGCGCGAGAGGGCGGGCGACGCCTCGCGCGGGCGGCCCGGAAGCGCGGGCGGCGGCAGTGGTTCTCGCGCGCGCAGGAGCCGACCGCGGCCGAACACGTCGCCCGCGCCGTCTTCGGGGAGACGGGCCTCGCGTCGGGAGCGGTGCTGCTCCTCGTCTTCGCCCCGGTGGCCATCGGTGGCCTCTGGGGCTGGTGGCGTCACAGCGAAGGCGCCGGCCTCGTCGCCGCGTTCCTCGCGACGGCGTTGAGCGGCGCCGCCATGGTGTCGATGCAGCGCCCGTGGTCGAAGCGGCTGGTCGAGCGGGAGCGCGCGGCCGTCGCGGCGCTCCCCTTCGAGGTGCGCGGGTGGTTCGAGAAGGCCCCCTGATGGCGAGGCGCCGGGCTGGGCCGGTGCGCTCTTCTAGGGGGGGCCGGTGCCGGCGTCTCGGCGGCGCTCGGTCCGGCGGCCCGGGGTCGCGCTCACCTCGCCGATGGCTGATGACCCCAGGCGAACACCAGCGCCTCGGTGGTCCGGTGCCGGGCACGTGCAATGCAGTCCTTCGCGTGGTGCGGATCGAGGTGCTCCGAGACGAGGCGCAGATTCGAATCGGGTCCTTCGGAGAGACCCTGTTCATCGCGCACCTGCGGCCGGTCACGACTGGCTCGCTGCGGGTGCTCGATCAGGCCGAGGCGCAGTTTCTGGAAGGAAGAGATCGGATCAACCTCTTCACCATCATGGCCGCGCCCATCATCATGAACGTCGACCCGGCGCTCAAGGAAGAGAGCGTGCGCATGGAGGCACGCTTTCGGGACCGAGTCAGGGCGCATGCCTTCCTGGTGCCCCACGGGGGGCTCTCTGCGGCCGTCGCGCGCACCTTCATGACGGCGTTCAACCTGCTCACGCGCCCCCCGCATCCATTCAAGGTCTTCCGCGAGTGCGACCCGGCCCTGGAGTGGCTTTGTGCGGTGCCGGGCCAGGCGGCCTCATTTGCTGACGCCCCCACCCTGGCGCCGCTGTGCCGTGAAGCGGAGCGCTTCTGGGGCGCGGACCCGAGGCCGAACGACCTCGAGCTGCGCGCCGGCTGAGCAGCCCTGGGCGAAGGCTCAGCGCGGGCCGCGTGACGCGCTACGCTGCCGCGCCATGGTGTGTCGTGAAGGCAAAGCGGAGGGGAGCGCGGAAGCGACCGCCGAAGCCGAGCCATG
>JACSRE010000102.1 GCA_014879945.1 Myxococcus sp. | reverse complement strand
GACGGGCGGTGGCGGCGCGGGCGGGGGATCGGCCTTCGTTCGCTCCCGCCAGTTTCAGGCCACGCCGATTCGGTTCGCGGTGCCTGGCGCGATCTACAACGCGCTCACCTCGTCCAGCGGAACCCGCCACTGGTCGACGATCGATCTCAACGGTGATGGCCGCGTCGATCTGGCGCTCACCTCGAACCCGCTCACTGGCGCGGTCTTCACCACCGGCACCGTCACGCACTGGAACGTGCACCTGGGCACCGCGGTCGGGTTCTCCGGCACGGTGACGCAGTGGCCCGTGCCCGCCAACGCGGCGCTCCCGCAGGGCTACAACGTCGCCGACAGCGCCACCGGCTCGAGCTTCTGGGCGACGTACGATCTCACCGGCGACGGGCGACCCGACCTCGTGCACACCATGAACCCGACGAGCATGGGCCCCTACGTCTCGATGATCGGCGCGACGGCCGACGGCTGGCTCACGCGACGAGGCTCCACGTCGGGCTTCGTCGCCACCAACGTGACGACGACGGTGCCGCGGGTGACGGGGCTCAGCGGCGGCATCGATCGCCCCTTCAGCGACGCGACCTCCCGCCGCTGGGCCCTCGCGGAGCTGACCGGCGACGCGCTCCCCGATCTCGTCGTCACCGCCGACCCAACGACCGACCTGGTGTGGGCGACGCCCGGCCAGTCGAGCTGGATCGTGTGCCCTGGCACGACCGCGGGCTTCGGTGCCTTCTCGACCTGCCGGACCCTCGCCGTGCCCGACAGCGCGACCCCGGGCGGCTTCAAGAGCACCAGCTCGTTCGCGGCCTCGCTCCGCCGCGTCTGGCTGCTCGTCGATCTCACCGGCGACGGGCGCGACGACCTCGTCCAGACGATGAACCCCGCGGCCATGGCCCCTGAGCCCTTCTACTTCAGCGTCGGCGCCCCGGCCTGGAAGGTGTGGCCCAACACCTTCGGCGCCGGCGTGCGCGACCCGCTCTTCGCCTCGACCCCCATCGAGTGGTCGGTGCCGTCGCGTGCCTTCTCGACCTCCAGCAGCGCGACCTCACCGCTCTTCTGGGAGGTGATGGATCTCGACGGCGACGGCGTGCCCGAGTTCGTGCAGACCTCAGACCCCTCGACGGGCCGCGTGTTCCCCGGGTCGCTCTGGAACGTCTACACCGCCAATGGCTCGGGCTTCGGCCCGGGCGCCAACACCTGGCCGGTGCCTGCCGGCCCCGCGCCCGACGGCTTCCGCTCGGTGTCCGGCGCAGGCTGGCAGGTGCTCGACGTCACCGGCGACCGCCGCCCCGACCTCGTTCAGTTTCAAGATCCCGCGACGGGCCAGGCCTTCAGCGATGGCAGCGGCGCCTTCTGGCGGGTCTATCCGGGCACCCCGTGAGGTGACGTCAGGGCGCGCCGCTGCGTGAGCCGGTCGCCTTGAGCGCCTCGAGCGACCGCTGGCGCGGCACCTCGAACTCGTCGCCGCGCGTCCAGGTGGGCATCGACGGCGCGTCTGCGAGCTTCACGGTGAGCTGATAGATGAGCTGCACGTCTTCGACCGCGCCCGAGAGGTCCCACGAGGCGAGCAGCTCGTCGGACGGCTGGTGGTAGTGGGTCTCTTCCCACTTCTCGCGCTGCTCGCGGCCCCACGCCTCGGGCCGGCCGATGAAGACGTGCCCCGACGAGAAGTACGACGCCGGCACGCCCACCTTGGCGAAGTTGAACTGATCGCTGCGGTAGAAGAACCCGCGATCGCTCAGCGCGTCGGGCTTCACCACCCGGCCCTGCCCCTTCGCCAGTTGGGTGAGCACGGCGTCGATGCTCGTCTTGCCGTAGCCGATGACCGAGACGTCTTTGGTGCGGCCCCAGATGTTGAGCCCGTCGATGTTGATGTTCGCCGCCATGCGGCCGTACGGCACCGGCGGGTGCTCCACGAGGTACTGGGAGCCCAGCAACCCCTGCTCCTCTGCCGCCACGGCCGCGAACAAGACGCTGCGCCTGGGCGCCTTCGGCTGGGCGGTGAGCGCGCGCGCGATGGTGAGCAGCGCCGCCACGCCCGAGGCGTTGTCCACGGCGCCGTTGTAGATCGCGTCTTCGCCCGGCTTCGGCTTCTCGACGCGGCCGAGGTGATCGTGGTGCGCCGTCAGCACCAGCCACTCGTCGGCGAGCTTCGGGTCGCTGCCCCGCAGGAGGCCCAGCACGTTGGCGGTGGACTTCTTCGCCACGACGTTGGTGAACGAGGTGTTGGCCAGCACCCCCAGCGGCACGGGCGTGAAGTCTCGCGACTGCGCGGCCGCGCGGAGCTGATCGAGGTCCTTCCCAGCGAGCGAGACCAGCTTCTTGCTCGCGGCCTCGGTCAACCAGCCCTTCACCTGCAGCTTCGCGCCATTGGGCGAGGGCAGATCGAACTGCTCGCCGGTCCACGAGGTCTGCACCACCTGCCACGGGTACCCGGCCGACGGCGTGGTGTGAATGATGATGCAGCCGACCGCGCCCTGCCTGGCGGCCTGCTCGTACTTGTAGTCCCAGCGGCCGTACCAGAGCCGCGTCTTCCCTGCGAAGAGCGAGGCGTCGTCTTCGGGGTCGTTGTTCATCACCAGCAACACCTTCCCCTTCACGTCCACGTTCTTGAAGTCGTTCCACCCGTACTCGGGGGCCACGATGCCGTAGCCGACGAAGACGACCTCGGCCTTGTCGAGGGTGGAGCGCGCCGCCTGGTGGCCGCTGACGGCGATCATGTCGGTGTCGAACGGGGCCTTGAGCGTCGCGGCGCCCCTGGTGAAGGTGATGGCGTCGGGGTGGCCGGTGACGCCGATGAGCTCGAAGGACTGGCGCGCGGTGCCGTCGTCGCCCACCGGCGCGAGGCCGAGCGTCTCGAACTGGGCGGCGATGTACTGCTGCGTGAGCTGATCGCCGCGGGTCGCCGGCCCCCGCCCCTCGAGCGCGTCCGAGGCCAGGAACCGAACGTGCCCGGTGAGCGCCGCCGCGGTGATCTGCGACTGGCCTGACTTGTCGGCCGCGAGGAGCAGGGCCAGGAGGAGCGTCGAGGTCATGCCCGCCGTGTAGCGGAAATCGGCCCGGGGCCCCACGTCTTCGGGTCCACCGCCAGCAGGCGCAGCTCGGCGACGTAGCGTTGGCCGTCGGCGTCTTCGAGCCAGCACTCGTCTGGGCTCGGCATCATCTCGGTCACCACCAACGAGCTCGCCGCTCGCGCCTGTTTGCACAGCAGCTCCACCAGCGCGGGGCTGTGGAGGTCGACGAAGATGGGCTTGGTCTCGCCGGTGGCCTTCACGAAGACGTAGCGCGGCCAGCCCAGCGCGCGGGCGGTGCGCGTCACCTCGAGGAAGCGGTCGGGCGCTTCCTCCCGTGCCCACGGCGCCACGGCCGCCGCGTCGAGGCGCCAGGCCTCGCGCGCGATCACCACCTCGTCGACCCACACCCTGGGGCGATGGTCGGTCCACGCCACGACGTGAAAGTCGTTGGCCGCGCGCAGCTTGATGCGGCGCTCGAAGACGGCGGCCAGCGGTTGGCGAAAGCCCTTCCCCACCACCTCGAGGCCCTGCCGGCCGCGGCGGACCGAGAGGTCGGCGGCGCGGCGAACGCGCGCGGGCGGGAGCGGGGAGGTGAAGCGGTGACCGAGGTCCACATGCCAGCGCTCGTCGTCAGGGGCCAGCCGGGTGTCGTGGGTGCTGCGCGCGAAGTCCTCCCACGGCGTCGGGGTGACGTGGGGGCCGGGCAGATCGGCGCGAAACAACGCCTCGAGCTCGGCGCGGTGGGGCGTCAACGAGAGCACCGAGAGCGTCGAGAACGGCGTGACGCCGGTGTGGAGCTCGCCCAGCACGGGCACCAGCACGCCGCCGCGGCGCGCGAGCATGACGTCGGGGGCGTGGTGCCTGGCGCCGGGCCAGCCGGGCCCCGCGCGGCTCGTGACGAGCTGCTCGAGGTCGGCCGAGCGCCAGCGCAGCTCGCGCGCGCCCGCGCCGAAGGGCCCGCAGGCGCGGGCCACCAACGCCTGGATGAACTCGACGGCGCCGCGCACGACGGGCGGTGGGTCGCCCTCGAAGTGCCTGCCGGTCGCCAGCCAGAAGTCGACCAGCGGCACGGCGCGCGAGCGCTGCTTCGAGAACTCGCGCGCCGCCGCGGCCTCGAGCCCGCGCGCGATGCGGTGGGTGTAGAGCCGGGCCAGCTCCAGCAGCGCCGACAACGGCGCCTCGAGCGTCGCCCGCAGATCGTCCCCCAGCGAGACCTGCAGGGAACGACGCGTCTCCTCGAAGAGGATGGAGCGCCCCGCGTAGGTGCGGCCCTCGTGCCGGCGCGCGGGCGTCTCGGCGAGCCGGGTGAAGGTCGCCTCCGCGTGCGCGAGGGCTGGCGTCAGGCGCGTGACGTCTCCAGCCGCGGCGGCGACCTGATGCTTCGCGGCGATCAGCTCGCTCATCGCCGAGACCAGCCGCGCCTTCGGCCGCTTCGCGAGGCGCCTCGCGGCGCGGAGCACCGCGTCCTCCGGGTGGTGGGCGATGGGCACCGGCACCGCGAGATCGACGAGCCCCGCGGTGATGAGCTGCCGCACGATCGCCAGCACGGCTTCACGCTCCACGCCCAGCGCCTTCGCGAGCTCGTGCGCGGAGGTGGCGCCGTCGAGCCGGGCCGCGAGGCGGCGCTCGAGGCTCCGCGCGGGCATCGCCTCGACCCGGGCGTGGCCCGTCAGGCGGAGCGGGAGCGCCGCGAGGCCCTCGTCGTCGGCGGCGACCGCGTCGACGACCGCCGCGATGGCCCACGGCTCGAAGAACACCGCGCGCGCGTCGAGCAGCGCGTTCCCCGGGCGCTGCGCGAGCTGGCCCGGGCCCTCCCAACGCGCCCAGCCCAGCGGCCCGAAGAAGCCGATGGTGTCGCACTTGGTGGCGTAGCGCTGCAGGTACGAGACGACCATCGCCTCCTTCTTGCGGAGCCTGGCGTCGTCGCGGTCGGCCGGCGCGCGCAACAGCGAGTCGAGCCCGTTCTCCACCGCCCCCCGGTTCTGCCAGGTGATCGCCTCACGCAGCCTGGGGTCCGCCGCCCAGCCGCGCACCACGCGGCGGGTGGTGGGGCGCGCGGCGGCCCACCTGTCGGCCCACCCCTCGGGCGCGAGGGAACCGTCGAGCCGGGCACGGGCGTCTGCGGCGAGCGTGGGCTCGGCCAGGGACTCCACGACGGCGACGGGGAAGCCCGCGCCCCGCACCAGGGCCAGCGGCCACAACGTCCACCCGCGCAGCAGCGGCACCCGCGATGGCCTCTGCTGCTTCACCGCGCGCCCCGAAGATCGAAACGACGGGTGGCCCGTTCATGGCGACACCCACCCCTCACGGAGCTCCCATGCGACTTCGCCTCTTGTCGTGCCTGTTGACCCTCGGCCTCTCGGCGCCGGCCCTCGCGCAGTACTCTCAGACCGCCGGCTCGAACGCCCCGGCCGCGGAGCGCGTCGTCGAGCAGGTGCGCAACGACAAGACGGGCCAGCTCGAGGCCCGCGCGCGCTTCGTCCCGGTGCAGCGCGACGGCTACGGGAACTCGGCGGGCAACCAGCACGACCTCGCCGTCGACGGCGCCTTCGATGGGCAGACGGTCGCGGTGATTCAGCTCTACGACTTCCCCTTCGACGCCGCGCGCGACGCCCTCAAGGAGAAGGGCTTCTCGGTCTACCGCTGGAGCAACGCGGTGCCGCCGGTGAAGGAGTTCGAGGCGCAGCTCGAGAAGGCCTGCCAGCTGTGGCTCATCTCGGGCGATCAGCGCCGGCTCTCGGACGCGCACGTCGCCGTCATCAAGCGCTTCTTCGAGTCGGGCAAGGGCGTCTACCTCTGGGGCGACAACGAGCCCTACTACGCCGACGCCAACGCGGTCGGCGCGGCGCTGATGGGCGTCACCATGCTGGGCAACCTGAGGGGCGATCAGGTGGTCGGCCTCGAGAAGTCCGACGGCAAGGCCCACGTCGGCGTGCGCCGCAGCCACCTGCTCTCGACCGGCCTCGAGTTCCTCTACGAGGGCATCACCATCGCGACCGTGCAGCCCAACGACGCGCTCGAGCCGCTGCTGTACGGGTCGGCCGGCAACCTCGTCTCGGGCTTCTACGATCGTGGCGGCAAGCGGGCGATCTTCGACGGCGGCTTCACGCGCCTCTACAATAAGTGGGATACGGCCGGCACCGCGCGCTACGTGAAGAACTCGGCGGCGTGGCTGGCGAACGCCGAGCGCTTCGGTGACGCCGTGGTGAGCAAGCACGTCAAGCGCACGCCGGCGCCCAACGACCAGCGCTGACCGACTCACGTGGCGTGCACCATCGTCATGCCCATGCCGTCGGGCGGTGGCGAGAGCACCAACCCGGGCGCGTCTGGCGCGTACCTGGCCAGCGCGCCGCAGTAGCGGCCGTGCACGATGAAGGGCGTGAACTCCACGCGCACAAGAATCCACTCCACGCGGCCGTCGATCAGCACCGGCAGCTCGGTGCGCGGCAGTGACTGGTAGCGCTGCACGACGTACTCGCGGTTGGCCGACCGCTCGACCGCCGCCGCCCAGTCGGGCTTCGACGACGCGACCCCGATCACCGTGTCCTTCCCGATGAACGAGCGCTTGATGACGAGCCGGCGCTGGTTGTCCAACAGCCACTGGCGCGAAGCGCCGTCGACGAACCAGGTGTCGGGCGCCACCACCTGGGTGCCGTCGCCGCAGTCCACCGGGAGCGCGCCGACGGCGTTGGCCCAGGGGAGAATGCCCTTGTCCATGGCCACCCCGATGAGCGGCTTGACGATGGGCGCAGGGCCGACGTGGGTGCCGCAGAGCGCCTTCGCGGTGGTGCGCAGCACCTGGGGGTGATCGATGAACGACGAGCTGATCGTCACCACCACGAAGAGATCGACCGGCAGCGTCGAGCCCTTCACCCGCGCCTTGCCCTTCGCGTCGACGTAGGCCTCGTCTTCGTGCCCGAACGAGACGTGGAGGCCGCGGGCGAGCAGGCGGTTGACGGCCTGCTCCACCTGGTGGCGAACGCGCGGGCTGTCGTCGACGACGAACGGCCACTCTTCGCGGTGCGACAGCAGCACCACGTGCGCCGGCCGGTGGTAGTCGATGGCCGCCTCGAGCGCCGCCAGCCAGCCCATGAAGGGGCGATCGAGATCGCGCCGGTGAAAGCCCGCGCTCTGGTGCGCCGGGTGGTTCGCGAAGAGATCGAAGAGGCACTCGGTGTAGCCGATGCTCACCAGCACGCCGTTGCCGTAGTTGAGCTCCCCCACCACGTAGCGGTCCTTCAGGAGGAAGCCGTCGGGCCGGAACCACGAGAGCGTGTGCGGGCTGTCGAGCCCGGGGGCGAGCGCGCGCAGCAGCTTCGCCCCGACGGGCACCTGCTCGTCGAGCGCCGCCGGGTCGCCGATGTCGCGTCGCAGCGCCGACACCAGCCGCGCCATGCCCTCGTGAAAGCCGGCGCTCAGGGCTTCGAGGCGCGCGCGGGGAATGAAGAGCGGCCGCAGTGGAATGCCCACCCCGTGGAGCGTGTCGACGCCCAGCCGCTTCCACCGGCGCTCGAAGGCCTTCACCACCTCGGGCATGCGCGCGGCGTGGCGCTTGAGGTGGCGGCGAAAGGTGTCGACGGCGTGGCGATCTTCCGGGAGCTCGGGCGCCTTCTCGGGGCGGCGACTTCGTACAGGCTTCACGGGTGGCGACCTGAGCACATCGCCGCTGGGGTCACGAGGCGAGCGTGTAGACCGGCAGCAGCCCGCCGCCCTGGTGCACGTTCACCACCGGTTGCTGGCGCACCCGCGCGAAGAGGCCGCCGAAGCGATCGCCGTGCATCCACCCGCTGCGGACGACGAAGTGCGGGCGCAGCGCGAGCGTACCGTCCACCACCACGGGGAAGTCGGCGCGCTCGGCGGGCACGAAGGTCTGGAGCAGGAAGGTGCGGCCGCTCTCGCGCGCGGCCTCGACGGCGAGCCGCCACGCGTCGTCCGAGACCGCGGGGCCCACCGTCACGTCGAAGCCTCCATAGCCATCCGACGGCTTGAGCACCCAGCGCGAGCGCTCCGGCGTGGGGTGATCGTCGAGCCCCACCGTCTCGGGCACGCTCTCGTTCAGCAGCTGCGCGACCTCGGCTGAGAGGTGCGCCTGAACGGCGGGGGCGCGCAGGCGGCCCAGCAACACCTTGTGGTCGGCCGCGATCGACCCGAGGGGGTTCGACACCTCGACCACGCCCGACGCCCACGCCGCCATCAGCGCGCGGCTGGCCGCCTCGTGCTCGGGCGCGAGCAGCTCCTCGATGCTGTCGCGCACCACCTTCGCCACCACCCGGTCGCCCAGGCGCAGCCGGCCGTCGCGCAGCGTCAGCTCGGACGGGTCGGCGACCACCGCGTCGACCCCTTCGGCGCGGCACGTCTTCACCAGCCGCTCCACGTCCCACTCCACGAAGGCCCCGCGGTGCACCACGAAGACCACCAGGCCAGCCGTCGCCGGGTGGGGGGCGACGAACCGGCGCAGCGACGAGGCGATCGACGCCCGCTGCAGCCCGCCCCCGAGCGCCTCGAGGGTCGCGAAGGCCGCGGCCGAGGCCTCCTCCATGCCCATGCCCGAGGGGTCGCCCGCCTGACACTCGATCAGCGTGGCGCGACCAGCGGCGTCCACCACGAAGTCGTAGCGGGTGCTCCCGAAGGCCCGGCCCCGCAGCGCGTCTTCGCGCACCCGCGGCTCGAGCGCGGCCGGGAGCTTCAGGAGGCTGGAGCCCGGCTCCGCCGCCCACTGCTGCAGCGCCTGGTGCATGCCCGCGTGCCACGCCTTCACCAGCGCCTCGAGGTGAGCGCGCTCGGCAGCGTCGATGACCAGGGGGCACAGCACCGGGGTCAACGCCTGGGCGCCTTCGCGGGCCAGCGCCGCCGAGAAGCTCGAGCGCGCGCGCTCGGGCGCGGCCATCAGGCGCTCGAGGAAGCCGCCCCGCCACTGCGCCGGCGTCATCTCACGCGGTCCTTGCGAGGGCCGCGCGCGACGCGTCGAGCGCCTCGGCGAAGCCGTCGATCTGCGCGTCGGTGTGATCGACCCCCAGGCAGACGCGCAGCTGCGCCTTGCCGCGCGCGACGACGGGGAAGAACGCGGTGCTCACCAGGTAGCCCCGCTCGAGGAGCCGCGCGCCGACGGCCCGGCACTCCGCCTCGTCGCCGATCACCACCCGGCGAATGGGGCTGAAGTTGCGGGTGTCGCTGCCGACGCGCTCGTCGAACCGCGCGACCCGCGCGCGCAGCTCGCGCTGCAGCCGCTCGACGGTGCCGTCGCGGTGGAGCTTCGTCGACTCCAGCGCCGCCCCGACGATGGAGAAGTCGAGCGGCGCCGAGAAGCCGTACGTCATGCCGAAGCGCCGCACGCGGTCGGCCTGCCACTTCGAGGGGAGCAGCACGCCGCCGCCGTTGCAGCCGAAGCCCTTGGCGAGCGAGAAGTTGACGATCACCGTCTCAGGCAGGTCGCCGTCCCACGCGCCGCGCACGGAGCCCTCGCCGTGCCGCCCGAAGATCGAGGTGCCGTGCGCATCGTCGAGGTACAGCACGATGCCCCACTTCTCGCTGAGCTCGACCAGCTCGGGCAGCGGGCACAGCCCCCCCATCGAGTACACCCCGTCGGCCAGGTAGACCGGCGTCTCACCGGCCCGATCGGCCGCCTTCGCTTCGTCTTCGAGCGCCTGAAGATCGTTGTGGGCGATGGTGGTGACGGCGCTCGCCTCGGCCGCGATGATCGGCCGCAGGAACTGCATCGAGGCGTGCGCGTGCTTGTCGAAGATGAAGCGCGTCTTCGAGCGCACCGAGCCCGGCAACAACCGGCCGCTGGCCAGCGTCGGCAGCACGCTCATGTGCGCGGCGGTGACGGTGGGGAAGGTGATCGCGTGGCCGCGGAAGAGCTCGCTGAGCTCGGCCTCGAGCCGAACGTTGGGCTCGATGGTGAGCCGCGAGCGCGCGCAGCAGAAGTGCACGCCGAAGTCGTCGAGGGCCCGCTTGGCGCCGGCGATGAGCTGCGGCCAGGTGTCGAGGCCCAGGTAGCTGCAGTTGATGAACTCGACGGCCTGGTGCCCGCCGGGGAGCGTCACCACCCGCCCGTCACGGGCGCTGAAGCTGGTGTGCATCAGCCCCAGCTCGGTGGCCTCGGCGATGCCTGCTTCCGCCTCCCCGATCACGAACGGTGTGTTGCGCGCCATGCCCTCTGCACCACACCCAAAGGGCCGCCAGTGCGCAAGCGTCGTCGGGCCGCGGACGAGGTGAGCCGCTATCTCACTGGAATCAGAGCCTGCGCGCCCTAGAACGGGGCGTCGTCGTCGCTGGGCGGCGGAATGTGGCCGTCGTCGGGCATCTCGCCGCCGCCGCCGCTCTGCCGCGCCATCTCGGCCTCGATGGCCGCCAGGAGCACGCGCTCCTTGTCGTGCCAGCGCGCCTTGCCCGGATCGCTCAGGGTGCGCCGGCAGCCGTTGGCGTAGAACTCGAGGTCCTGCATCGAGCCACCGACGATCGGCATGCCCTTCGAGCGCCCGTAGGGCGGAAAGACCATGCCCGACGCGTCGCCGCCGCCACGGGGCGCAGCCGACGCCGCGCGCACGGGCGCCGCCTCAGCCCGGCCTCCGATGCGCAGATCGCCCAGGCTCAACGAGAAGCCGTCGCCCTGGCGGGTCGCAGAACCGACCCGCACCTGCTCCACGGAGCCATCGGCCCGCGTCACCGCCACCGTCACTGGAAAGGTCTCGCTCATGCCTGCGGCCTTCACCACGCTCCGGCGCACCCTGTCCAGCGCTCACGCGTCGTGCAGCGTCGCGCTCTGCCCACACAGGGGACAGCGCGGCTTGTGGCGGGTGACGTGCCCCTGCCACCCACACGAGCAGACCACCCGGCGCTTGTCGTCCTTCTCCACCGGCGCCGGGGTGAGCACCCGCTTGAGCACCCACAAGACGACGATCACCGCCACCGCGAAGCCGACCGACTTCCAGCCGCCTACTTTCGCCAGCACTGTATTCAGCTCGTCCATTCCGACGAGTCTCGACCGGCGGCGAGCGAAGCGCGAGACTTCCCTTCGTGGTCCCCAACTCCGTGTTGCTCATCGACGACGAGCCCATCGTGCTCGACGTGCTCAGAATCGCCCTCGAGAAGAAGGCCTTCGCCGTCGTCACCGCCAGCCGCATCGCCGACGCCCTCACCCACCTCGACACCCAGCGCTTCGGCGCGCTCCTGGTCGACAAGAACCTGCCCGACGGGAGCGGGCTCGACGTCATCCGCGCCGCGCGCGTTCGCCAGCCGTTCTGCGCGTGCATGATGATGACGGGCTACCCCAACGTCACCTCCATCCTCGAGGCGCTGCGCCTGGGCGCCGTGGACTACCTCGAGAAGCCCTTCCCCCAGATGTCGCTGGTGCAGGAGAAGCTGCGCGCGGCCATCGAGAACCAGCGGGTGCTCCAGGAGCGCGAGGCGTTGATCTTCAAGCTCCAGGAGCTGCAAAAGGCCGGCAACGGCGTCTTCGAGCGCGACACCGAGGTCGCCATGCTGCAGCAGGCGCTCGAGCTGGCCCAGGAAGAGAAGCAGTACCTCAGCTCGAAGCAGCAGCTCGAGCTGGCCGAGTGGCAGGAGCGCCTCGCGGCCATCAAGGCGCGCCACCTCCAGGCCATTCAGGCGATGCGCGCCACCTCGGCCGCCCTCGCCAACGTGCTCGACGGCCACCGGGTCAGCCCCGAGATCGAGCGCGAGCTCCGCGAGGCCCGGCGCCTGTTGTCCTCCACCATCGACGAGGGCCACACCCCCAGCCTCGGCACCCTGCCCCGGGTGCTGTAGGCCCTTCGCCCACGCCCTCCTTCGAGGCGGGGAAGCCCGGGGAGATGCGCGGCGTTGAGGCCTTGAGTACATTTCGGACAGCCCATGAGCGTGCGCCTCTCTCAGCCCCGCGGTGACTGCTTGATGGTCGAGCGCGGCCGCGCGTGGAGTCGCGTCGCCTTCGCGGCCGGCGCGATCGTGCTGATGGCGGCGGCGCTGGCGCTGGTCGACCTCTCCACGGGCCCAGGCCTGGTGCTGCTGGTGTTGGTGGCCGGCCTGGGCGCGGCGCTGAGCGTGGTGATGCTGCGGGCGGCGCGGGTCGCCCGGTGGACGCTGGTGCGCACCCAGGGGAGGCTGCTCGTCGACGGCGAGCCGCTCGAGCTGGCGCGCGTCGAGCTCCGCGTGGCCCAGATGCCCATCACCCGCGTGCCCACCGGGTACAAGCTGTCGTTGTGGCTGATGACGAGCGCCGGGCCCATCGACGTTCCGCTCGGCACCTACCGCACGTTGATCGAGGCCTCGAGCGTCTCGGGCACCGTCGAAGACTTCGTGCAGCGCGCGAACGTCAAGCAGCCCGGCCACACCGGCGCCTGACGCCCTTCAGCGCACGAACACCAGCACGCGGGTGGCGAAGAGCCGATCGACGAGCGTTCGCCGGTCGGCGCTGAAGCGGGCGAGCGCGCCGACGAGGCTCACCCCCACCGCCGCCGCCAGGCCCGAGAAGAGCCCGGCCTGCGCCGCCGAGGACCAGCTGTGGTAGAGCGCCGCGAGCGAGAGCCCGCCAAAGAGGAGCCACAGGTGCTGGGCCACGCCGCGGGCGAACACCCGGGCCCGGGAGCGCTCCTGGCCGTCGGGGCCGCTCAGCGCCAGCCGCATCATCCACAGGCCCGGGGTCGCGCGCGCCACCAGCGCCCCCACCCCCAGCCACGCCAGCAGCCCCGCGAAGGCCACGCCGACCCGCGGCACCAGCCCGAGGCCGGCCGGCGCCAGCCCCGCCAGCAGCCCCGCGAAGACCGCGCTGTCGAGGCCGAAGGCCAGGGCTCGGGGGAGCGCGCCGGCGTCGATGCGCGGCCTGGGCGCTGCGCCGTCGAGGGCTGCCAGCAGCGCGTCGTAGTCCTGGAAGCGCTGCGCCGGGTCGCGCGCCAGACACCGATCGATCACCGCGGCGAAGGCCGCCGGCACCGGGCCTCGCCGCGGCTTCAGCGCTGGGGGCGGCGGCCCCTGATGAAAGGCCTGGAGCTCCACGAGGGTCGAGGCGGTCGTCGGCGGCGCGCCGGTCAGCACCTCGAGGAAGGTGGCGCCCAGCGCGTAGATGTCGCTGCGCTCGTCGAGGGCCAGGCCGGCCGCCTGCTCCGGCGACATGTACGGCGGGCTGCCCATCACCGCCCCCACCTGGGTCAGCGCCGGCAGCGCTGGGTTCGCGGCCATCGCCGGGAGCGTGACCGCCTCGCGAGAGCGCACCGGCGCGGCGAGCCCGAAGTCGGCCAGGTGCGCCTCGCCGAAGCGGTCGAGCAGCACGTTGTCGGGCTTCAGATCGCGGTGCATCAACCCCAGCCGCGCCGCCTCTTTCAGGCCGCTGGCGATGGCGACGAAGTGTCGGTGGGCCACCCGCCAGTCCACCGGGCCTCTCCGCGCCAGCTCGGCCAGCGAGCCGCCTTCGACGAGCTCCATCACCATGAAGAGCGTGTCGCCCTCCTGCCCGACGTAGAAGACCTGCACCACGTTGGGGTGGATGATCTGCGCCTGCGCGCGCGCCTCACGAACGAAGCGCGCCGCGAAGCTCTCCTCCAGCGCGAACTCGGGCCGAATCACCTTCACGGCCACCGCGCGCTGGAGCGCCAGGTCGAACCCCAGGTACACCCGCCCCATGCCTCCGTCGGCGAGGCCCTTGTCGAGCCGGAAGTGGTGCAGCGAGCGGCCAGAGTGAGACGGGAGCGCGGACATCGCCTCGCATACGGCGGGCGCTCGGGAGTGGATTTGGCAGGTCAAGCCCGGCGCAGCAGCTACAGTCTCGCGCATGGCGAAAGACGAAGCGGTGAAGGACCTGGTGAATCGCCTCGAGCTGCCCTTCAACGCGTTCGGGGTCGACCCCTACGGCATCTCGAAGAAGCACCTCACGACGGCCTTCTCGATCCTGGGCTGGCTGTACCGCAACTACTTCCGGGTGAACGCCGTCGGCATCGAGCATGTCCCCAGGCGCGGCCGCGCGATGCTGGTGGGCAACCACTCGGGCGGCTACGCGCTCGACGGCGCGCTGGTGTTGACCTCGATGATGCTCGAGATGGAGCCGCCCCGCCTCGCCCAGGGCATGGCCGAGAAGTTCATCAACCAGCTGCCCATCGGCAGCCTCTGGTCGAGCCGCACCGGGCAGTTCACCGGGCTGCCAGAGCACGCCGAGCGGCTGCTGGAGGACGACCGGCTGCTCATGGTGTTCCCCGAGGGCGCGCGCGGCACCGCCAAGCTCTACAAGGAGCGCTACTCGCTGGTGGACTTCGGCACCGGCTTCATTCGCCTGGCGCTCAAGACGAAGACGCCGATCGTCCCCCTGGGCTTCGTCGGCGGCGGTGACGCGGTGCCCACGGTGCTCAACAGCTATGCGCTGGGCAGGCTGCTGGGCGTGCCCTACGTGCCGGTGACGCCCTACGGCCTGGCGCTGCCGCTGCCGGTGAGCTGCGAGGTGCACTACGGCGCGCCGATGCGCTTCGAGGGCTCGGGCGACGAAGACGACACCGTCATCAAGGGCTACGTCGAGCAGGTGAAGGCGCGCATCGCGGAGCTGATCGAGGCCGCGCGGGCGTCACGACGCTCACGGCAGAAGCTGGGAGGTGGCCGATGAAGGTCCTCATCGCCGGCATCTCGAGCGCGCTCGCGCGGCAGGTGGCGATGCTCCTCAAGGGCCGCGGCCACGAGGTGCTGGGGCTCGACCGACGGCCGTGGCGCGACGCGCCCGAGGGCATCGAGATCTTCCAGACCGACCTGCGCAAGCGGGCCGCCGAAGACGTGTTCCGCACCCGCAAACCCGAGTGCGTCATTCACATGGCCACCGTCAACGCCCTCACCGCCGGGGGTGACGAGCGCGCCCGCATCAACGTCGGCGGCACCCGCGCGATCTTCGAGCACAGCATCGCCCACGGGGTGAAGCACGTCATCTTCGTGGGCCGCCACACGTACTATGGCGCCAGCGCCGACTCGCCGCTGTACCACACCGAAGACGAGCCCCCCCACGGCATCGGGAGCTTCCCCGAGCTCGCCGACCTGGTGGCCGCCGATCTGTTCGCCGCCAACGCGCTCTGGCGACAGCCCCGGCTGTGCACGAGCGTGCTGCGGCTCGTCTACACGCTCGGCCCCTCGCAGCAGGGCACCCTCGCGGCCTTCTTGCGCGGCAACCGGGTGCCCCTGGTGATGGGGTACGACCCCCTCTTTCAGTTCCTCTTCGAGTCCGACGCCGCGCGCGCCATCACCCTGGCCGCCGAGCAGCGCGCCAAGGGCATCTTCAACGTGTGCGGGCCCAACCCGGTGCCGCTGAGCATGATCGTGACCCAGACGGGCCGCACGCCGGTGCCGGTGCCCGAGCCGCTGCTGCGGGCGCTGCTGGGGCGCTTCGGGTTCCCGCGGCTCCCGCCAGGTGCGCTCGAGCACATCAAGTTCCCCATCGTGGTCGACGGCCGCGCCTTCAAGAAGGCGACCGGCTTCACGCACGAGGTGGACGAGGTCGAGGCCCTGCAGCGCTACCGGCTCTTGACGTCTCGGTAGGCGCTCAGACCGCCTGCACCGCGTCGGCGGGCGGCGGCGGCTGGCTGGCGCCGATGACGTGCAGCACCTGCGTCAGCGTGCCGATGTGCTTGAGCATGCGCGCGAAGAGGCCCTGCTTGGCCGGGTCGATCACGCCGCCGAAGGCGTCTTCGATCAACACCGGCAGCCGGGTCTGTGCGCCAGCCTTCTCGGCGAGGGTCAGCCGCAGGGCGAGGTACAGCAGATCGAGATCCTTCGCGGGCAGCTCGCCGGCGGCGATGGCGCGGCCCGGCGCCTGAACGGTGGCGCGGCCGTGCGCGTCGAGATCGACCGCGTGGTACCGCTTGTCGGTGAGCGCGACGAGGTACTGCACGCAGCGATCGCGCAGCACGCCCCACAGCGTCGAGGGGTCGGTGCTGAAGATCTCGCAGGCCAGCGCCATCGGGGCCGGGCACGGGTCGTCGAAGGTCTCGTTGGGGCCGGTCGGCACGGCAGAGAACTCCTCGCCGGCCGCGGCCGAGGGCGCCTTGCCGGCGAGCGCCTCACGCATGCGCTGCAGCTCGCGCTCGATCTCGCGCGTCTCGCGGGCATAGCCGCCGCTCATGTTGAGCAGCTGCTGGTTCAGCGCTTCGTGCTCGGCCTTGAGCCGGGCCACCGTGTCGGCCAGCGAGGCGGTCTCGGGGTCCGACTCGTAGTCGGCGAACTCCAGCTCGAGGGCCGCGACGGCCGGCTGGAGCTCCTCGCGCTTGGCCATGACGGTGAAGAACTCGTCGGGCGTGTTGGCCTCGACCTTGTCCAGCGCCGTATCGACGATGCTCGCGGCCAGCCCGAACTCGTCTTCGAGCTTCTTGCGGCGCACCTCGAAGACCTCGCGCTTGGCGCCCTCACGGCTGCGGTGCTGCAGCTCCTCGATGAACCGCAGCGCCAGCAACCCGGCGAAGGTGAAGGCGGGGATGGCGGCCAGCGCGAGGAACCGGCCCATTCCCTCGAGCACGCCTCCGGCCACCAGCAACGCCAGGCCCGCGGCGATCGCGGCGAGGATGCGCGCGTCTTTCCACAAGGGCTCGATCCGCGGGGGCTCGTCGCCCAGGCCCGCGTCGGCCCGCTCCCGCTCGAGCCGGGCGAACGCCTCGGCGCGGCGCTTCTTCTCGTCGCCGGAGCGCCGCACCCGCTCGATGATGTCGTCGGGCAACCCCAGCGACTGCGGGGTCGGCGCCTTGAAGAGCTCTGCCCGCGCGGCCTCGAGCTTGTCGCGCAGCTCCTCGTAGACCCGCAGGCGGTGCTCGGCCTTGAACGCGTCGGCCTGCAGGCCATCCATCCGGAACTGGATTCCCGCCACCTCTTTGGCGACCGCCAGCTCGTTCTCGAGGGCGGCCAGCTTCTCGACCGAGGGGCCGGTGTCGGTCGGCAGCTCGTTGGCGTACTGATCGAAGGCCGACTGCACGCGCTGGCCCAGGGGCTTCGCCGCAGCCGCGCCCGGCCCGCCCGCGGGAGCCTTCGCGCTCGCCCGGGGCCGCCGAGAGGGCAGCTGGCCGACGGTGAAGGTGAAGAGCTGCTCGAAGGTGGGCCGGGCCGGAAAGCCCGCCGCGCGCAAGGCCTGGCTGAGCTCGGCCGCGTCCTGCGTCACCACCTCGAACTGGTTGGTCTGCCGGTTCAGCTTGTTGAGGGCGCCCTGGCCGCCGAGGTCGCGCACCAGGCGCCACAGGCTCTGGTCGGCCGCCTGCACCGACAGGCCTGCACGGCCGCCCTTCGCGCCAGGCGCGAGGAAGGCGCCGTCACCGCCGCGCCCGTCGGGGTAGACGAGCGCCGTCGTCAGGCCGGCGAGCGGCGCGGGGATCTCGGTCGGGCTGACCAGCACGGTGTAGCCGGCCTTGAAGGCCACCCGCGCCGACGGGCTGAACCCGCGAACGCCTTGCACCGCCAACTCGAGAATGAGCATCGACCCCCTCGGGGAAGCTCGACCTTAGGCCTTCGCCGTCGGCTCGTCCTGCTCTTCCTTCACGCTCAGGCGGGCAGCCTTGCCACGCAGCGAGCGGAGGTAGAACAGACGGTTGCGGCGCACGCTGCCGCGGGTGAGCACGTCGATGGTCTCGTAGCGGGGCGAGTGGAGCGGGAAGATGCGCTCGACGCCGACGCCGAACGACATCTTGCGCACGGTGAAGGTCGCGTCGACCGAGCCGCGGGTCTTGCGGATCACGACACCTTCGAACGCCTGCACGCGCTCCTTCTCGCCTTCACGCACCTTCCAGTTCACGCGCACGGTGTCGCCAGTGCGGAACTCAGGGACGTTCTTGCGAAGGTGGAGCGAGTCGACGAACTGCAGGGCTGCGGAACGCATGGGAAGCCTCAATCAGGTGAAGTTACAGAAGGACGGCGCACCTACCAGACGACCTCGGACCCCGCAAGGGCCGCCCTTGACCTCGTGCGAGGGGCCCCGTAAGAGCCGCCCCGCTCCAGCGACGCGCGACACTGCGGGGCCTGCCATCGGGGCAGGATGCCGGGTTCGAACGGAACGTTGGGGCGTCATCGACCTGGCGCGCCAGGTCCTACCAGAAGGTCATCACATGTCGCTCGAAACCCGCCCCCTGAACGCGAAGATCCGCACCGGCGCCGGCAAAGGCTTTGCCCGCCGCACCCGCGCCGCCGGCCTGGTGCCCGCGGTCGTCTACGGCCCCCACCTCGAGAAGCCGCTGAACATCGCCGTCGACGCCAAAGAGACCAAGGCGGCCATCCGCACGCCCAAGCACATGAACACGGTGCTCGGCCTGAACGTCGACGGCAAGCAGATCACGGTGCTCCTCAAGGAGTTCCAGCTCGACCCCGTCAGCAAGGAGCTGCTCCACGTCGACTTCATCGACGTGCGCGAGAACGAGCAGGTGAAGGTGAAGATCCCCCTCGTGCTCGTCGGCAAGGCCGAGGGCGTGACCAACGGCGGCATCCTCTCGCAGATCCGCCGCGATCTCGAGGTGTGGTCGCTGCCCGGCGCGATCCCCGAGAAGATCGAGGCCGACGTGACGGCGCTGAAGATCGCCAGCTCGCTGCACATCAACGAGGTCAAGCTCCCCGCGGGCGTGACCGTGAAGTCGTCGCACAACTTCACCATCGCCGTCGTCACCGCGCCCGAGGTCGAGAAGGTGGTCGAGACCGCGGCGGCCGCGGTGGGCGCCGATGGCAAGCCGGTGGCGGCTGCGGCGGCGGCTGGCGACGCGAAGGCTGGCGACGCGAAGGCGGCCGACGGCAAGGCGGCTCCGGCGGCGGCGGCCAAGGCCCCGGCCAAGAAGTAGGCAGCCCGAGGTCGTGAAGAGCCCAGGCGCCGCTCCGGTTCATTCGGAGCGGCGTTTGTGCTTTTGGAGAGGCACCGTGAAGATCATCTGCGGGCTCGGCAACCCGGGCCGTCAATACGAAGGCAACCGCCACAACGTGGGCTTCATGGTCGTCGAGGCCCTCGCCGCGAAGTGGAAGGTCGACTTCACCTCGAACAAGTGGGACGCGCGGCTCGCGCAGGCGAGGTACTCCGGAGAGCAGGTGATGCTGCTGGAGCCGCAGACCTTCATGAACCTGTCGGGCGTCTCGCTCGGGCAGGCCGCGCGCTTCTACAAGGTGCCGGTGGCCGACGTGTTGGTGGTGCACGACGAGCTCGATCTGCCGTTCGGGAAGCTGCAGCTGAAGGCCGGCGGCGGCACCGGCGGGCACAACGGCCTCAACTCCATTCGCGAGTCGTGGGGTGAAGAGGCCTACGGCCGCCTGCGCTTCGGCATCGACAAGCCCCAGGGCCCCAACGCGAAGGAGCGGGTGGTCGGGCACGTGCTGGGCGACTTCTCGAGAGAGGAGCAGGCGACCCTCGGCGAGGTGATCAAGCGCGCCGTCGAGGGGTGTGAGCTGTGGGCCCGCGACGGCATGGCGAAGGCCATGAATGGGTTCAACCGGCGCTGAGGGCGAGCCGACGAAGAAGCGGTAGCCGTGGTCGGTGGGCACGCGCCCCGCCGAGGTGTGCGGCTTCTCGAGGTACCTGAGGCGCGATCTGCCGCGTCGAGGGTGGCGCGGCGCTGCCGCCGTGCTACGCCGCGCGACGTACCGGGGAGCCGCCTCCCGACTGTGGGCCAGCGGCTGAGAGGGCCGTGGCTGCGGTCGACCCGAAGAACCTGATCCGGTTCACACCGGCGGAGGGAGTGCCACATGTCCAGAAACCAGAAGCTCTCGGTCGACTCGTCCGCGCTCGCGGGCATCACGCGCGAGCCCTTCCCCAACTCGCGCAAGGTGTTCCTCTCGGGCCGGCGCTTCCCCGACCTGCGGGTCCCCGTGCGTGAGGTGGCGCAGTCGCCCACCCGCCACGCCGGCGGGCGCGTCAGCGAGAACGCCCCGGTCATGCTGTACGACACCTCGGGGCCCTTCACCGACCCGTCGGTGGAGATCGACCTGCGCCGCGGTCTGCCCATCGTGCGGGAGTGGACGGCGCGCCGTGACGACGTCGAGCGGCTGCCGGGCTCGAGCTCCGAGTTCGCCAGGGCCCGGCTCGCCGACGCCCGCTTGAACGCGCTGCGCTTCCACACCGCGCGCCAGCCGCTGCGGGCCAGGCCCGGCAAGAACGTCAGCCAGCTCCACGCGGCGCGCCGTGGCGAGATCACCCCCGAGATGGAGTTCATCGCCCTGCGCGAGAACCAGCGCTTCGCCTCGACGCGCGCGCAGCACCCCGGGGAGTCGTTCGGCGCCTCCATCCCCTCCGAGATCACCCCCGAGTTCGTGCGCGACGAGGTCGCCCGCGGGCGCGCCATCATCCCCGCGAACATCAACCACCCCGAGCTCGAGCCGATGATCATCGGCCGCAACTTCCTGGTGAAGGTCAACGCCAACCTCGGCAACTCGGCCGTCACCAGCTCGATCGAAGAAGAGGTCGAGAAGATGGTGTGGTCGATTCGGTGGGGCGCCGACACGGTGATGGATCTGTCGACGGGCCCCAACATCCACGAGACCCGCGAGTGGATTCTGCGCAACTGCCCTGCCCCTGTCGGCACGGTGCCGCTCTACCAGGCGCTCGAGAAGGTCGGCGGCCAGGCCGAGGAGCTCACCTGGGAGCTGTACCGCGACACCCTCATCGAGCAGGCCGAGCAGGGCGTCGACTACTTCACCATTCACGCCGGGCTGCGGCTGCCGTTCATTCCCATGACCGCCCGGCGCGTCACCGGCATCGTCTCGCGGGGCGGCTCGATCATGGCGCGCTGGTGCCTCGCGCATCACCAGGAGAGCTTCCTCTACACGCGCTTCGAAGAGATCTGCGAGATCATGAAGGCGTACGACGTGAGCTTCTCGCTCGGTGACGGCCTGCGGCCCGGCTCCATCGCCGACGCGAACGACGAGGCCCAGTTCGCCGAGCTCGACACGCTCGGAGCGCTGACGAAGGTCGCGTGGAAGCACGACGTGCAGACGATGATCGAAGGCCCCGGTCACGTGCCCATGCAGCTCATTCGCGAGAACATGACGCGGCAGCTGGCGGTGTGCGGCGAGGCGCCGTTCTACACCCTGGGGCCCCTCACCACCGACATCGCGCCCGGGTACGATCACATCACCTCGGGCATCGGCGCGGCGATGATCGGTTGGTTCGGCACCGCGATGCTCTGCTACGTCACGCCCAAGGAGCACCTGGGCCTGCCCGACAAGGAGGACGTGCGGGTCGGCGTCGTCACCTACAAGCTGGCGGCCCACGCGGCCGATCTCGCCAAGGGCCACCCCGGCGCCCAGTCACGCGACGACGCGCTCTCGAAGGCCCGCTTCGAGTTCCGCTGGGAGGATCAGTTCAACCTCTCGCTCGACCCGATGAAGGCCAAGGAGTTTCACGACCTCACCCTGCCGGCCGAGGGCGCGAAGACGGCGCACTTCTGCTCCATGTGCGGGCCGAAGTTCTGCTCGATGAACATCACCGAAGAGGTGCGCGCCATGGCCGAGAAGGGCATGGCCGAGAAGTCGACCGAGTTCCGCGAAGGCGGGCGCGAGGTCTACGTGCCCACCAAGCTCGGCTGAGCGCCCTGGCCCGTCACGCCACGTTCGCCAGCGGCGTCGTCTCGGCCCTCGGCAGCCTGATGGTGAACGCACAGCCCAGGCCGGGCCCATCGGACTCGGCCTCGATGTCACCGCCGGCGCGCCGCACGATGCCGTAGGCGGCGGTGAGCCCCAGGCCGATGCCCTTGCCGACGCCCCGGGTGGTGAAGAAGGGCTCGAAGACGCGGCGCAGGTTCTCTTTCGGAATGCCGGCGCCCTCGTCTCGCACCTGAATGAACACCTCGTTCCCCGCGCTCCACGAGCGCACCACGATGCGCTCCTTCTTCGGGGTCGCCTGACGGGCGTTCTTCACCAGGTGGCCGAGCACCTGATCGAGCTGGAGCGGCGCGATGTCGGCCGGCGTGGTGGCCTCGAGCACGAGCGAGACGTGCGTCGGCAGCTCGCCGAACTCGGCCCGCACCACGCGCGAGATGGAGCCGTTGGTGTCCGCCGGCTCCCGCTTGCCGATCTCCAGGCGCGAGAGCTCCCGCAGCCCCTTGACGATGTCGCTGACCCGGCGCGCGCCGTCGAGCGACTCGTCGATCATCTCCACCGCGTCGTCGATGCTCTGCGCGTCGGGCTCGTCGAGCCCGTTGACCAGCGTCGCCAGCTCGCCCAGCCGCTTCTCCTTCACCAGCGTCACCAGCTCGCTGAGCGCGCGCAGCGGAATGCGGAGCTCCTCCATCACGCTGCGAAGGCTCCTGAGGTTCGAGGTGACGAAGCCCACCGGGTTGTTGATCTCGTGCGCCGCGCCCGAGGCGAGCTGCCCGACCGCCGCCAGCCGCTCGCTCTCGCGCAGCCGCTCCTGCAGCGAGCGCGACTGCGTGACGTCCTGGTAGGTCACCACCACGGCGGACGAAGAGGGATCGTCGTTGAGCCAGTACCCCGACAGCTCGAGGTTCGCGTCCTTGCCGGTGCTGAGGTTCGAGATCGTCAGCTCGGCCGAGAGCGCCACGCCCCGCCCCTTGCCCAGCGGACACGAAGGACAGGGCGAGTCGCGGCCGGCGAGCACCCGGTAGCAGGTCTTCCCGGGCAGATCCTTCACCGGCAACGCCACGCGCCGCGCGTACGCCTGGTTGCCGCGGCGAATGACGAAGCCGTCGAGGAGCGCGATGGGCTCGCTGATGGCGTCGAAGGTGCGCTCCCACTCCTGCTTGGCGCGGCTGATCTGCTCGGTGCGCTCGCGAATCTTCTCTTCGAGGCTGGCGTTGGCCTGCATCACCTCGGTCTGCGTGCTGCGCAGCTTGGTGGTGATCTGCACGTTGTGCACGGCGATGGCCACGTGCGGTGACAGCTGCACCAGGCGGTGCAGCGTGACGGGGGTGAAGGGGAGCTGATCGACCGACCGAACCGCCATCAGCACGCCGAGCACGTCGCCCGCCAGCACCAGCGGCACCGCCACGATGGAGCCGGTCTGGAAGCCGGTCTGCTGGTCGAGGGACGGGTCGAAGTCGGCGCACTCCCTGGTGTGGGTCACCAGCCGCGGCCGCGCCTCGACCGCCACCTTCCCGGCGACGCCCTGCCCGCGCTTGAGCTGAATGCGCTCGATCTGCCCCTCGGCGCTGCCATCGACGGTGTCGAAGGCCAGCGTGCCCGTCTCGGGGTCGACCAGGAGCAGGCTCGCGCCGTCGGCGTCGCACAGCTCGCGCGTCCTGGCGATCGCCTCTTTCACCAGCTCTGGGAGGGTGAACTTCGAGGCGATGGCCTGGGCGAACTCGTTGACCCGGTCGGCGCCGGTGGGCTCGAGGCCCGCCAGCCGGCCATGAGACCGAAACACGGCGGCGATGAGCTCGCTGGGCTTGCCGGCGTACTCGACGTTGCCGACCGGCTCGTCAGGCGCGCGCCCCACCACGATGGGCACCGCCCCGGCGGCCTTGAGGCGGTCGAGGTACAGCCGCAGGCCCTCGCGCATCTCGCACAGCACGATCCTCGCGTGCCCGGAGTCCACCAGCGTCAGGGCCTGCTCCGGGGGCGCCTGCATCGCCAGGATCCCCCAGGGCATCAGCAGATCTTCGACGCGCGCGACGAGCGCAGGAGACTCAGCGACCAGCAGGACTGCCGGTGATGTCCCCGAGGTGCCCATGGCGCATCAAGAGGCGGCCGCGAGCCGAAGATCGACGCCCGAGCGCAGGGAGTCTGGCTCTTCGTCGAGCAGGATGAAGCCCTCGCTGTCGCGCACCACGTGGCTGATGCCGGGGTTGTCGGCCTCGAGCGACTTGAGCAGATCGTACTGGCGGCGAACCATCGCCAGCAGCCGGCGGTTCTCGCGCTCGAGATCGAGCTGCTCGAAGGCCAGGAAGAGCGTCACCTTCAGCTCGGTGTCGTCCCACGGCTTGGTGAGGAACCGGTAGATGTTGCCCTGGTTGATGGCGTCGATGGCCGTCTGCATGTCGGCGTGGCCGGTCAGCATGATGCGCATCACATCGGGGTACCGGTTGCGCACCAGCTTCAAGAACTCCAGGCCCGTCATGTTCGGCATGAGGTGATCGCTGATCACCATGTCGACCGGCTGCTTCTTCAGCACCTCGAGGCCCTCGGCGGGCTCATGGCCGAAGAAGAGCTCGTAGCCCTCCTTGCGCAGGCTGCGACGCAGGGCGTGGCAGACGTTCTCTTCGTCGTCGACGATCAGAATGCGGCGCGGCACGTCAGGTTTCTGCATGGGAGACTCCTTCACTGCGGTGGACTTCAAGGCGGGTGCCACGACGATCACTTCGAAGAGCCAACGGGTTGCGCGGCGCGCCCTGGAGGCTGCGCGCTCGGCTGGGGTGCTGCCGACTTCACGAGGAGCTCCTGGAACCGCTGAGCTTCACTGGCTTCGGCGAGGCGGAAGACGACGACGCGGCCGTTCCGGGTCGCCAGCCCCAACCGCTCCTGCAGCGCGGGCACGGGGTGATGCTCGACGACCTGCTCGAGGTCGCCCAGCCGGCCACCAGGCACCGTCACCCGAATGACGCGCTCACACGCCGAGGCAGAGGCGCAGGCCTCGAGGTCCAGCTCGAGCGAGGTGACGATCAGGCCGGGCGACGAGGGGGCGCGGTGGGCGACCTTCGCCCGCACCACGCCGACGCCGATCGGCGCCACGGGCTGGGCCCAGGCCGCCGCCCCCACCACGCCGACGAGCAGGCCCAGCCCCCGGCCAACCGAGGACTGGAGGGGAACGCGCACCAGCACGCGCGCCGAGCGGCGGCCCATCAGGAGCGTCATGAAGGCCAGCGCCGCCAACAGCCAGCCGCCCGTGCCCGGCGCCGAGGCGCAGCCCATCTGCTGCTCGCGCAGCACCTGTGGAGTCACCACGGCGTCGCTGTAGAGCACCGACAGCCCGTCGCGGTCGTCCTCCTGGAGCACCCGCTTGCCGGTCTCTCCAGCCGAGGCCCGTGGGTACATCACCACCCGCGCGTCATGGGCGTTGTGCATCAGCCCCAGCGCGTGGCCGAGCTCGTGGGTGACCGTGTTCTGCACGTCGTCGAGATCAGGGCCGGGAACGGCGGCGGGCAGCACCCGAAACGTGTGCTGCTCGGCGTTGAAGACGATGTCGGTGTCGAGGATCTCGTCGGTGCGCGCGTTCACCGTCACCACCGTCGAGGCCAGGGCGCCGTCGGTGTAGGGCCAGTCAGCCAGCGCGAGGATCTCGTTCTGGTTCGTCGCGCCCTCGTCGAGCAGAAACCCCGGCCCGCGCACCGCGCCCTCGACGACCGAGACGTCGAGCCTGGGCGTGGCCTCGTCGAGCTCGACGATGGCGCGCTTCACCGCGGCGAGCGCCGAGGGCTCCGAGAGCACGGCGCCCAGCGAGGGGTCGACCACGAAGACGACCGCGCGCCGCCAGCGCACCACGTCGCCCTGGGTGTCGGTGCGCAGCTCGAAGGCCGAAGCCATCAGCGGGGCCAACACCAACGGCACGAGCAACGAGCGCATGCAGGGGGCCAGAGCACGGGCCGTGCCTCGCCCCCTGCGGCCGCGATCGCGTTGGTTTCCCTAGCGTTCTGGGTCGAGCCCGCCCGACCCGGGTGGGGTCGCGTCGAAACCGGCGGGTCCTGCCGGGCTCTGGGTCGAAAGGTACAGGCTGTCCGGCGGAATTGACCCGAGTCCGAACGCACCCTCGAGCACGTGCAGGAGCCGGTTCGCGGCGTCGAGCTGGCCGGCCGGGATGAAAGCGGCGAGGGCCTCGCGGAGCACGTCTTCGCCCTCCAGGAAGTCGACGGTGAGGCACTGCTGCCCGTCGGCCTGGTCCATCAGGCCCACCGCCTTCACGCGCTCGAAGGGCACCAGCAGCGTGCGCGGCCGCCCGGCGATCGGCGTGACGAAGTCGAGCCGCAGGGTCGCCGTGCTGAAGTTCACCACGAAGCCCCGCTTGCGGCGCTCATGGGCCGCGCGAAGCGCCGAGGCGAGGAAGGCCCCCGCTGAGAGGCTGAGCAGCGCCAGGGTCGGCCAGCTGGACTCGGCCCGGCTGGCGGGGAGCGCGGTGGCGATCAGCCCCAGGCCCACGACCCACAGCGCGGTCGGTCGCCACGTCAGCGGGCCCTGGCGCGTCTGGCCGATCAGCATCGACGGCTCGTAGCGGAGCGCGACGTCGCCGAGGGTGGAGGGCGCAGGGTTGTCGGCGAGCGCCTGGCGAAAGCTCACGGACTCGAGCTACCACGGAGTGCCCCAGACGCACGAAGGGCGGGCTCCCTTTCGAGAACCCGCCCTCGCGCAAAAGTCAGTCTGGCTTCGGTGTTACTTCTTCACCGGCGCGTCATCCTTGAACTCGGTGGCGATCTCCTTGCCCTTCAGCCACTCCTTCTGGATGCCCTGGCGCTTGCCGGCGACCCAGTTCTCTTCGAGGATCTTCACGCCCGCGATCCACTGGGTGCGCTTGCCGTTCCAGAGGTCGTTGTCGAAGGTGAGCTCCTCGAGCTTGCCGCCCTTCTCGTCGTAGGCGATCCACAGGCCGGTCCGCTTGCCCTCGAGGTACGCACCCTCGACGCGCTTCTTCCCCGACTTGTAGAGGCCCAGGTAGGGGCCGTGCATGAGCGGCTCACCGAGACGGCCAGCCTTCGTGCAGAAGGTCGCCTCGAACACCGTGTCACGACCACCCGACTGCCGCGTGCCCGTGGGGCAGGCCAGCGCCGGCTCCGCGCCCGGGAGCACCGGAGCAGGAATCGTCGTGGTGCCCTGAGCGAACGCCGCGAGGGGAGCAGCAACCGCAACCGACAGGATCATCTTCTTGAGGTTCATTTCGTTTCCTTGTGGTGAGCCCGGCCAATCGCCGTTGCGGCTATCGACCGGGCTCGGGTTGGGTAATTCAAACGATCACTGGTTGGCGGTGGCGCAGGTCGCGTTGCCGTTGGCCGCGTAGAAGCCGGCGCGCAGCGTCATGATGGTGCTGTCGCCGCAGGCCGTCCACACCAGGCGCAGGTTCTTGTTCCCGTTCGAGAGGCCGTTGGCGTAGCCCGAAGTGGGACGAACCGGGCCGGCGCCCAGGCTGATGATCTGGCCGTCGGTGCGCACGTAGTTGAACGTGTTGGCCTGCACCATGTCGATCATCGCGGGGAAGTTGGTCATCGGCGCCGAGTAGAGGTCGACGGTGTAGGTGAAGGCGTTCGGGGTGCCGCCGCTGCACGCGGTGGTGTCGTTGGTGGCTCGCGGAGCGAACGCGGTGGTGACCGAGCCCTTGGTGGCGATGGTCGCCGGGTCCCACGCGAGCGGGGTGGTGACGCTGGTGAAGTTCGCGCAGGTGGCCGCGGTCACGCGCGGCGCTTCGGCGCAGGCGGTGCCGCTGCAGGCCAGGCCGTAGACGCACACGTCAGGCTGGGGGTTCGCCGCGCTGCAGGTCGCCGGCGCGCCGCACTGCTGGGTGGTCGGGTTGCAGATCTGGCCAGCGGTGGTGCACGAGCCCGGGGTGCACGGCATGGGCGTGCCGGCATCGGTACCACCGTCGGTGCCGCCGTCGGTGGCGGTGGTGGCCGCGCCGCACTTGCCAGTGGCCGTGTCGCAGGTCGAGCCCGTGGGGCAGCTCGCGTTCGAGGTGCACTTCGCGCCACAGATCTTGGTGGCCGGCTGGCAGACATCGCCCGCGGTGCCGCGGTCGCAGAGCTGGTCGGTTCCGCACTGGCAGAACGCGCGAATGCCCGCGTCGTTGCCGCCCGAGAGGCCGGTGAAGGTCGCGCACGTCTTGGCCGAGTCAGGGCAGTCGGTGCCGCTGGTACACGCGGTCACGCACTTCTTGAGAACGGGGTGACAGGCCTCGCTCGCCGCACACTGCGTGTCCAAGCTGCAGGTAGTCGGCATCATCGTCATGGTGTCGCCGCACGCGGCGAAGATTCCCACACCGGCTGCGAGCGAACCCGCGAGCCAAACGCTGGCTTTCGTCTTCATCATGTTGAACATCTCCCTGTGTTTCGTGGTGACTGTGCTGCCCTGAAAGGTCCTGAAGCGACGCGGACTGTAAAGACGCGCATTCCAGAGTCAACGAAAGTTGACCGTGGCCCTGACGCAGGTTGCGTGCCGGTGTTCACCCCCTGATTCAGCGAAGTTGAAACGCGGAACCTGGAGCTCACGACCGGCGCTGCGGCACGCTCGTCATGGCGCCCCTGTCAGACGGGGTCGAAGCAGGCGCCAGACGATGAACGACGCGACCAGCAGTACCACAACACAGAGCTGCGCGGCGCCCAAACCCACCGCCCACTGAAGGCGAGGCGTCCCTGCGGCCGGGGCCTCGCCGCGCTCGACCGCCCACAGCTCGGCCAGGCCCATCGCGATCGCAGCAATCGAGAACGACGCGCAGCAGCTGAAGCCCAGCAGGCCAAACAGCAACGCGGTCGAGGCGCGCGCCGAGGCCTTCGACGGCGTCGCAGCGCACTCCGCGCACCACGTTCGGTCGTCGCGAAGGTCGAGGCACTCGCCGCAGACGAACCGTCCGCACCGCTCACAGACGTCGACGGCGAGCGCTCCCGCGTGGTGCGGACAGCTCGCGCCGTCAGGAGCGGCCATGCCGGCTAGAACTTGAAGGGGAACTGCACCGGCTCGCCGGCCTTCTTGTGGCGAGGGAACGTCATGGCCTTGATCACGCCCCCCACGCAGCCCGCCATGTACGTACCCTTGAACTCCTCGGTGACGACCCCGACGTTCGAGACCTTGCCGCTGGTCTGAATCGACCACTTCATGACGAGGCGACCGGTGGTGCCGGGCTCGCGTTTGCGCTGCTCCTCGGCGCACCTACCCAGCGCCGCCTTGCTGCCGCTGACCACCTCGAGGATGTCGCTCTGGTTCAGCTCGTCCTTCAGGTCGCCCCCACCGGCGCCTCCAGGGGGCGGCGGCACGTAGACGGTGGGCTTCTTCTTCTCGGGCTGCGCGCTCGCCTCTTCTTTGACCGGCCGCTTCTTCCCGTCGCCGAAGAGGTCGTCGAAGCTGTCGCCGTCGCCGCCTGACTTCGCGGGCTCTTTCTTCTCGGCCACCGGCGCAGGCGCGGGCTCGGGCTTCTCGGCGCGGGCCACCGTCTTGGTGGTGCTGCCGCCCTTCGCCGTGGGCGTCGTCTTGACCACCGCCGCGACGGGCTGCGCGGGTGCTGGCTGTTCGACGGGCGGCGTGACCGCGGCCACTGGCGCCACCGGTTGAGTGGGCGGCTGCGGCTGGGTCGGCTGAGTCGGCGCAGGCTGGGTCGGCGCCACCGCGACCGGCGGCGGCTGCACCGGGGCGACCGCGATGGGCTGCGGAGCCACCACCACCTTCGGCTCTCGGAGCGCCAGGAAGAGCACCAGCCCGATGAGGCAGATCAACAGCACGCCGCCTCCGACGCCGAGGCCGATGATCAAGCCCCGGTTCGAGGGCGGACGGTACTGAGTGACGGCTGGAGCGCTGTAGGTCGCGCCCTGGTTCGCCAGGTACGGGTTGACCGGCGGCGGCGCCGGGCGGGCCGGAGCCGCCTCGGGGGCGTGCTGAGGCGCAGGGGCCGCACGCTCTTCAGACGGCAGATCGAGCAGCCCACCCGAAGCGGGCTCAGGCGGCGGCGCCTCTTGCTTCCTGGCCGCGGGCTTGGCGAGGAAGTCGGTCTCTTCCTTGACGAGCGAGGCCAGCGCCGACGCCGCCGAGGGCCGCCACGTGCCCGTGTCTTCCTGGGTCGCGATGTTCGGAGAGGGCGGAGACGAGGCCGCAATCGGCACCTGCATCTCGGACTGCACGGTGGTGACCAGCCCGCCGGCCGAGAAGGCCGACTGCACCGGAACGCTGACCACCGACGGCGCCATCATGCCGACGCTCACGTTCACCGGCGGCGCCACCACGATCGGCTTGGCGGGCTTGGGCGCGAGCACGGCCGCGAGGATCTTCACCTCGGAGACGGGGATCCAGTCGCTGAAGCCCGCGCGCCAGCACAGCGAATCGGGGCCGACCTCGCCGGTGTCCCAGTGCTGCTTGAGCTGGTCGAGCGGCATGGGGCCGGTCTGCTTGTCGTTGAGCGCGACGTACCAGTCCTGCTGGGGCACCTCTTCGACCTTCGCCAGCGCGGGGTTGGACGACGAGGGGCTCGCGTTGCTCTCTTCCGCGAGCCGCTTGACCATGTCGGCGTCGAGCACCTTGGTCGACTCGCGATCGCCTTCGACGGCGCCCGAATCGCGGCTGGCCGTCGGGAGCGTCGTGGGGCCTGTGCTGCCGCCCGCCAGCACCGAGTCGAACACCGCGCCGATCTCGTCTTCATCGGCGCCCAGGAAGCTGTCGCCGGGCTTGGCGGCCGCAGGCGGAGCGCTGGCGCTGCTCTTCGCGGCCGCCGTCTTGGCCGCCTTCGCGTCCATCGCGGCCAGCACGGCCGGGTCGTTCATGTTCACGCGCGAGGTCGGCGGGTCCGCCGCGGGCGCGCCGGGGCTGGTGAGATCGAGCGTCGCGTCGGCGCCGGCGGCCAGCGGGCTGTTCATCACCTGCGTCGCCGTCGCGTCTTCGGGATCATTGGAGGCGCCGACCGGGCCCTTCCCAGCCGCACCCGTGGCCCCGCCGTCCGTGCGTTTGACGTGAATGACGTAGCCGCACTTGCGGCAGCGGACCTTGACGCCCTTCGGCCCGACCTTCTCGTCATTGATCATGTACTGCGCGCGGCAGCTTTCACAGACGAAGCGCATCAGTCGTCCCAGTCAGGCGAATCACTGAAAAATCGTAGGTTTCCCTTTTCAGGGGGTCAAGGAACGGACGCCGGCTCAGCGCGCCAGGTTCCTCCTGATGACTGGCTTGCCGCGGAGTGTCAATCAATCTGCTCACTTGCGCAGCTGAACTTCGACGCTGGTGCCCACCGCGACCCGCAAAGCGTGCAGATCATCGCCCAGCGCGAAGACCATCAGGTCTCGAATTTTCGATCGTGGCTGAACACGATAGGCGCTGCCGGTCTCGGCCATCACCATGCGCTTGACGGGCTCGATCTCGCCGGCCACGAAGGCGCCGGCGCGCACCGCGGTGAGCTCGGCGCCTTCGAGGTAGTTGCGCAGATCGTTCGGCGTCGCCACCTTGACGTACTCGCGGGTGACGCGGGCGAGCGCGGCGCGGGCCTGCTCCGACAGCGAGCGCTCCAGCAGCTTGCGCTCGGTGTCGATGGCGCGGAGGTCGGCGGTGAAGCGGAAGCGATCGACCGAGAGGCTGATGGCCGCCTGCATGATCGACTCGAGCCGCTCGGCCGAGACGCGCGCCGTCATCACCAGCTCCGGGCGCAGCAGCGCCATGGTGCGGCCGAGCAGGTAGTAGGCCTCGCGCTGGCCGGCCTCGCCGAAGAACTTGCCGCCGACACGCACCCCGATGGGGTCGGTGTGAATCACCTCGGCCCCCACCATCGGGTCCGGGGCGGCCTCGGTCGTCTTCTTGGCGATGCGGTCGCGCGTGGCGACGAGGAAGGGCGAGTAGAGCGCGATCTGCTCCATGCCGAGGAGCCGGCTGACGTAGCGGTAGTGCGAGAGGTGGAACTCGGCGCCCTGCGTGACGTCGATGAGGTGCTTCTTGGGCACGATGCCGTAGCGGAGGAACTCCTCTTTGTAGAGGCCGCCGGCCTGCTCGAAGAGAATCGCCATCAGCTCCGAGAGCGGCCCGCGCACGCGCGGGTGGAAGAGGTGCTGCTGCCACAGCCGATCGGTGAGCGCGCGCTGCGCCGTCTCACGCTTCTTCGCGTAGGGCGTCAGCTTGGTGAGGATCTCGCGCTCCCCTGCCCCGAGCTCGCCGATCAGCCCCGACGCCACCTGCGCGGCCAGCCAGGCCGAGTCGTAGTCCTTCCGGCGCGCGGCCAGCTCGGCCAGCGCCGAGGCGACCTTGCCGGGCGAGGTGGTGGTGGGGAGCGAGCGGCGCCACGCGTCGACGGCGTCTTGCTCGTAGCCGGCCTGCGACTGCGCGAGCGCGGCGAACTGCTCCTGCACCTCGATGTTGTCGGGCTGGCCGGCCGCCACCACCTTGTAGACCTCGACGGCGGCGTCGGGGGCCTTCATGACGTTGAGGTACATGTCACCGAGCGCGCGCCAGATCGTCATCCGCGCCAGGTGCGTCTCGTCGTTCTTGGGGAAGCGCGCGAGCATGCGCTTGTAGTTGTCGTCGAGCGTCTTCCACTTCTTGTTCCGGCCCAGCATCGCCTCGAGCGCGCTGAAGGCCTCGATGAAGCGCCAGTCGAGGTCGAGCGCCGCGTTGAAGGCGTGCGTCGCCTTGTCGAGATCGCCCAGCTCGTCGCGCGCGATCTCCCCCAGCGCGAACCACACCCGCTTGGCCTTCGCCGGGTCGGCCTGGAGCGCCTGCGTCTGCAGCATGCGCTCGAGCATCTCGCCGGCCTTGGCACCCTGCTTGGTCTCGCGGTACAGCACGTAGAGCGCGTCGAGCACCTCGAGCGCGTCGGGCGCGACCTTGTGGGCCGCGAGGTAGGCCTCGATGGCCAGGTAGGGGTCGCTGAGCTTGTCGCGGGCGATCTTCCCCAGCGCCACGCCGTTCTCGAACCTGGCCTCGCCGTCGACGACCTGCAACAGCCGCTGCCTGAAGTCCGAGACGCGCTCGTAGTTCTGCGTCGCCTCGGCGATGTTCACCATCGAGCGCAGCGACGGCTCGTGGCTGGCGTCGATGCCCAGCGCCTTCTCGAACTGGTTCTCGGCGCGGTCGTACTGCTTGAGCTGGAAGTGGAGGTCGCCCAGCGTCCAGTGGATCTCGGCGACCTCGAGGTCGGTGAGGTCGCCGCGGTGGTGCAGCAGGATCGAGTGGTAGACCTTGAGCGCCTCTTCGAAGCGCTTCACCTGCACCAGCAGGTTGCCGTAGCCCTCGAGCACCGCCAGGTTGGTGGCGTCGAGCTGGTAGGCCTTCTCGAACGCGTTGAGGGCCTTGTCGCGGCGGGTGTTCTTCTCGCAGACGTAGCCGAGCCGGTAGAAGCGCCGACACAGCTCGCGGGCGAGCTCGTCGTCCTCGGGCGCCTGGGCGTAGCGCTGCGACATCCTGGTGGTGACGATGTCGAGCATCTGCTCGCAGCGCGCCCAGTTCTCGGTCGAGAGGTAGATGTCGGCGAGCGGGCGGGCGGCCTCGAGGGCGTCAGGCACCAGCTTGAGCGCCTCTTCGTAGTACTGGGTCGCCGTCTCGCGCTCTTCGCGGCTCTCGTAGTAGCGCGCCACAGAGAGGAACGCGTCGGAGCGCTCCACCGGGTCTTCGGTCTGGCGCGCCTCTTCCAGCAGCGCCTTCTCGTAGTTGTCCCAGTCCTTCTCGATCTCGTAGACGCCCTTAAGCGCCCGAATCGCGGGCAGGTAGGCGGGGTCGATGCGCAGCGCCTCGAGGTAGCAGCGCTTGGCGCTCCCCGCGTCGATCAACATGTCTTCGTTGATCTTGCCGGCGCGGAAGTAGAGCTCGACGGCCTCGGGCGTGGTGCCCAGCACCTGCGCCTCGCGCTCGAGCATGTCGAGGGCGAAGGGCCAGTTACCGGAGCGCTCGTACAGGGTGCCCAGGGCGTGCATCGCCGGCCGGCACTTCGGGTCGAGATCGAGCGCCTGGTGGTAGGCCACCACCGCGCGGTCCACGGCCTTGAGCTGCTGGTGGAAGATGTCGCCCATCTCCACGCAGAGCACGGCCTTCTCTTCGGGGTTGTTGAGCAGGTTGATGTGGCGATCGACGACGCCGATCAGCTCGTCCCACCGGCCCTGGGCCTTGCGCAGCCGCTCTAGCGTCTTGATGGCCTGCACGTTCTGCGGGTCGACCTGCAGCGCCGCGTCGATGCACGCGTCGGCGTTGACCAGGTTCTGGTACCGCTCTTCCCAGATCGAGGCGCTCTTGAAGAGCAGCCGCACCCGCTCGCGGTAGTCGCTGGTGAGCTCGAGCTCGCGCTCGTAGACCGAGAGGAGCTCGGCCGGGCGATCGAGCCGGGAGTAGAGCTTCTCGAGCGCCTCGAGCGCGACGCCGTTGGCGGGGTCGAACTCGAGCGCCTGCCGGAAGCCCTCGACCGCGGCCTCGTCGTCTTTCAGGTCGCGCTCGTAGACCTGCGCGACGTCGACCTGAATACGGGAGCGCTCCTCGGGCGTGGGCGCGATGTCGCGCATGCGCAGCAGGGTGCTGGCGACGGCGGCGTGGTTGCCCTGCCGGCGCTGCAGCGCCGCGAGCACCTCGAGGGTGTCGCGATCGGGCTCGAGCTCGAGGGCCCGCTGGAGCGCGTTCTCGGCGTCGTCGGGGCTGCCGAGGTGCTCGTCGTAGGCCCGGGCGATCTCGCGCAAGATGTCCTTGCGGACCTCGAGGCTGGGCGCCGCTTCGAGCTTCTGCTCGAGCGACACCACGTACTCCTTGTGCGAGCCGCGGCGCGCGAACATCGACGAGAGGCGCTCGAGGGCGGCCTCGTTCGTCGGGTCGAAGGCCAGGATCTTTCGCAGCGCGCCCTCGGCGCTGTCGGCGTCGTCGAGCTTCTGATCGTGCACCCGCGCGAGCGTCAGGTACATGCGCTCGGCCAGTGGGCCCCGCGGCAGCTCGTCGGCGACCTCTTCGTAGACCGCGGCGAGCTCCTCGAAGCTCCCCGTCTCTTCGGCGAGCCGCTCGACCTGCTCGCGCACGGCGTCGTCTGACGGGTTGAGGTGCAGCGCGCGCGTGTACTGGAGGAAGGCCACGTCTTTCTGGCCGAGCTTCGACTCCTGCACGGCGGCCAGCTGCTGCAGCGCGGCCACCTTCTCGTCCTCGGTGACCAGGTTGGGGAGGAACCGGTCCATCACCTGGGCGTAGGCGCGCCAGTCGCCCTGCTTCGAGTAGAGGTCGAGGGCGAGATCGTACGCCTTTCGGCTCGACGGCTCGATCTCGAGAATGCGCTCGAGCGGCGCCCCGGCGAGATCGGGCTTGTTGGCGGTGTTGCGCCACAGATCGGCGACCTGGAACAGCACCTCGGCGGCGTTGGCGCGCTCCTCGATCAGCAGGTAGTGCTGGGCCTTCGCCTCGAGGGCCCGCGCGGCGTCGGGCCACGCCTTGAGCTGCATGAAGACCTGCAGCAGGCGATCGAGATCTTCCTGGCGGTGGGGCTCGACCTCAAGCGCACGCCGGGCGGCGTCGAGCGCCTCTTCGCGCCGCGCCGACCCCGCGATGATCTCGGCCAGGCGAATGCGAATGCCCTTGACCCCCGACGCCTCCTCCTGGAGCGGGATGAGGCGCCGCAGGATGATGACGAGATCGTCCCTCCGGTCGAGCGCCTCGAAGATGTCGCGCAGCGCCTCGAGGGCGCCGCGGTGCCGCGCGTCGCGATCGAGCGCGGCCTTGAAGTAGGCGATGGCGTCTTCGGCGCGCTGCAGCCGCTCGAAGAGCACCCGCCCCACCCGCTCGTTGAGCCGCACCAGCTCGCGCGGGTCGATCGTCACCTGCAGGCGCGTGGTGAGCAGCTCGACCAGCTCGTCGGCGCGGCCGGCGCGATCGAGCAGCGCGTTGAGGGCCTCGAAGGCCTGCTCGTTGCGCGGGTTCTTCGAGAGCATCTCGCGGTAGAGCGTGATCGAGTGATCGACGTTCGCCAGCCCCTCGGCCGACGTCACCGCCATCTTGCCCAGCACCCGCTCGCGCTCGGTGCCCTGCACCAGCGACGACTGCGCCTCGAGCACGCGGTACAGCTTCTGGCTCATCTGCGCGTGCTCGTAGAGCTGCTCGAGCGAGCGCAGGCTGGGCAGGTGCTTGGGGTCGTTCTCGAGCACCTTCTCGAAGGCCCCGGCGGCCTGGTCGGGCTTCTCCAGCGTCTCCATGGCCAGCTGGCCGAGGCGGAAGTAGAGGCCCACCTTCTCGTGCGCGTCGGTGGTGACGGCGCCCAGGGCCTCGAGGGTCTCGGCCTGGCGGTCGGCGCGGTTGAGCTGCCCGTAGAGCTTGTCGAGCGACGCCAGGGAGCGCTGCGCGAGCGACGGCTCGAACTCGCGCGCCTGCTCGTAGAAGACCACCGCGGCGGCGGCGTCGGCCAGGCGCTGCTCGTAGATCTGCCCCAGCGTGAAGGCGACCTGCCCGGCCTCGGCCGGCTCGGCGATGCGCGGCAGCTCCGCCTCGTACGCCGAGGCGAGCTCGTCCCACGAGCCGGCCGCCTGGGCCGCCTGCTCGAGCTGGCGACGGAGCGCGGCGTCGTTGGGCTCCTCCTTGAACGCGCGGTAGTACGCCAGGTAGGCGAGCTCGGGCTCCGACTGCGCGTCGCGGATCTTCGCCAGCTCCTGGAGCAGCGCCTTGCGCTCGACGACGTCGGGCGACACCGTCACCCGCGCCTCGATCAGCGCCGCCAGCTTCACCGGGTCGCTGCCGTCACGGTACGCGCGCGCGAGCACCTCGAAGGCCGCCTGGTTCTGCGGCTCCTTCTGGGCGATCGCCTCGAGGCGCTGCAGCGCCCCGCTGTGGCGGGCGTTGTCGGCGAGCAGCTCGCGGTAGAGCTCGATGGCGCCCGACTTGTCGAGCAGCCGCGTCTCGCGCACCACCGCCAGCTTGAAGTTGATGGCCGGCTTCTCTTCGGCCGGGGCGAGGGCCGCGCGGCGCCCCAACACGTCGGCCAGCTCGGGCCAGCGCTGTTGATCCTCACACAGCGCGTCCATGCGGCTGAGCGCGTTCTGATCGGTCGGCGCCAGCTCGAGGAGCCTCCGGAACGTGGTGAGCGCGCCGGCGGCGTCGTTGAGGTGCTCGTCCTGGAGCGAGCCCATCTGAAACAGGAGCGCGACCCGGCGGGTGGTGTCTTCTTCGATGTTGAGCTGACGCTTGAGCACGTCGATCAGCTCTTGCACGCGCCCCTGCGACGCCAGCAGGGCGCCCATCTGCGTCATGGCCTCGCCGTCGGTCGGCGCGAGCGCCATCACCTGCTTCCAGCTCTCGACGGCGTCTTGCGGCTCGCCGGCCTCGGTCTGGAGGCGGGCCAGCACCCGGTACAGCTCGGCGCGCGAGGCGTCGTCCGAGGCCTTCGGCGCGACCTCCTCGAGCAGCGAGGCGTACTCGTCGCGCGCGTCGGCGGCCTTGTAGAGCAACGAGCAGAGGGCGAGGTTCTTCGGGTCGTCGGGCAGCTCCCGGAGCGCGCGCGTCGCGGCGACGAACGCCATCTCGGCGTTGTCCATCTGCTGCGAGTAGACCTCCGACATCTTGCGCAACAACACCGCGCGCTCGCCAGGCTGCTGGGCGCTCGTCACCTGTGCTTCGATCATCTGAACCAGCTTGAGGTGCTCGCCTTCTTCAGCGAACACGGGCGCCAGGGTGTTGGCCGCCTCACCTTTGAGTGGATTGTCTGAGCGCGCCATCTCTTCGAGTGCGCCGACCGCGCCGGCATGGCCGGGCTTTCGACGCAGAACCTCCTGATAGGTGTTCAAGGCGCCACGCGGGTCGCCCAACCGGGTCAGCTTGAGCCGCCCCAGGCGAACCAGCAACTCTCTGGCTTCCTCGTCCTGCCCCTGCGCTTCGGCCTGTTGCACCTCACGAGCCAGCACCTGCGCCAGCTCAGGCCACTTCTCCATCTCGCTGAACAGCCGCCCGAGCAGCTTCAGGGCGTTGCCGTCGTCGGGCTTGCGCTCGAGGATCGCCTGGTACGCCGTCGCCGCGAGCTGCTTGTCCGACAGCGTGTCTTCGGCCAGCGTCGCGAGGTCGAACAGCAGGTTGACCTGCCCGGGCACGCTCGGCTCGAGGGCCAGCTGCCGCCGCATCACCACCGACAGCTCGCGGAACTGCGAGGTGCGCCGGTAGATCGTCGCGAGCGCGTCGAGCACCACGCTGTCCTTCGGGTCGCGCGTCAGGCACTCGTTCCAGGCCCGCGCCGCGAGATCGAACCGCGACAGCCGCTCGCCGTACAGCGACGCCAGGCGCCGCCACAGCTCGCCCGCCAGCGGCTCGGGGGCGCCCCGCTCCAGGGCGTCTTCGTACGACGCCGCCAGCTCCTCGAAGGCCCCCAGATCGGCGGCCAGGCGCTCGAGCTCGCTGCGCACCTCTTCGTCGGCGGGCGCCTCGGTGAAGCTCCTCAGGCGCGTCGTCAACGCCAGCGCCTTCTGCCCCACCGCCTCACGGAGGGTGGCGATCTCGAGCAGGAGCGGCACGCGGCGCGAGGGCTCGGTCACCCCCAGGCGCACGTCGAGCACCTCGACCAGCTTCTTGAGCTCGGACGCTGCGCGGTAGAGGGGCTCGAGCAGGCGCGCCGCCTCGACCCGGGCCGCCTCGTGCTGCAGGAGCCGCTCGAGGCCCGCCACGCCGTGCGCCTCGCCGGGCACGTGCCGGAGCACCTCTTCGTAGGCGCGCAGCGCGTCGGCCAGCTGGCCCTCGCGCTCGAGGATCTGACCGCGCCGCAAGAGGAACGCCGCCTTGCCCGCGGGCTCCGGCGTCTCCTGGGCCAGCTGGGCCAGCACGTCGGCCTGCTCGGCGAACCGCTCGGTCTTCGCGAACAGCTGATCGAGCGCGGCGAGCACCGGCACCGACCGCTTGATGGCGAGCGCGGAGCGGTAGGCCTCGATGGCCCGGTCGTCGTCGCCTGCGGTGGCGAACGCCTGGCCGGCCTTGCCGAGCAGCTCGAGCTTCTGGGCCGGGTCGGCGGCGAGTTGCGCCTGCTGGGCGTACACCGACGACAGCTCACGCGCGTTCTGCGACTTCGCGTACAGCTTCGACAGCGCGTCGAGCGCCTGGCGATCCTGGGGCGCGAGCTCGAGCAGCGCGTTCCACACCCGCACCGCGTCTTCGGTCTCGTCGAGCTGCTCGCGGATCTCGGCGGCGCGGCGCAACAGGCCGGCGCGCTCCTCGACGGCCTCGAGCTCCTCCGAGGTGGACTCGTAGATCTCGGCGAGCTCTGCGTAGGAGCCGGTCTCTTTCGCGAGGCGCTCGAGCTCGGGCTGCACCTCGCTGCGCTCGAGGCCGTCGGTGAAGACCTTGAGGGCGTTCATGAAGGCCGCCTCGGGCTGCCCGAGATCGCGCTCGAGGATCGCGCGGACCTCGGACGAGAGCCGGGCCCGCTCGGTGCGGCCGCTGGCGCTGAGCAGCCGGGCCTCGCGCAGCGAGATGCGCGCCTGGTGATCGCCCGAGCGCGCCAGCACCGGGTCGAGGATCTCCATGGCAGCCGCGGCCTCGGCCGTGTTGCCGCGCACCCACTGCTCGAGCGCCTGGCGGGCCCCTTCGTGCGAGGCGTCCTCCGCGAGGATCTGGCGGTACACCTCGAGCGCCCCGCGCAGGTCGTTGAGCTTGTGCTGCCGCAGCTGCCCGAGGCGGAAGGCCAGCTCGCGCCCCTGGGGGCTCTGCCCCTCCTGGTTCCGGCGCAGCTCCAGGGCGAAGGCCAGCTCCTGGGGGCGATCGAGCTTCAGGTAGAGCCGGTCGAGCGCCGAGGCGGCGTCGCGATCGAGCACGTCGCGGCCCACCACCTGGCGCCAGTTGAGGGCCGCGCGGTCGAGGTCCTCGAGCTTCGACTCTGACAGCAGGGCGGCCTCGCGCTCCAGCGCGGTGCGGGCAGGGAGATCGCTCTCGATCGAGGCCAGGCGCTCGATGATCGGCACCAGGTCCCACCACTCTTCACGGGCGCGGTGGAGGCGCTGCAGCGACCTGAGCGCGTCGCCGTTCTTGGCGTCGAGGCCGAGCACCTTGTGGAGCTGCGCGACGGCGCGGTCCTGGTCGTTGAGCTTGCGCTCGTAGAGCTCGGCCAGCTCCCGGTGCAGGCCGATGGCGGCGGGGCCGGCGCCCGCGTCGACCAGGTCCTGGAGCACCTCGGCGTAGCTGTCGACGGCGTCTGCCTCTTCTGCGGCCTGCCGGGCGGCGGCGCGGAGCGCGACGTCTTCGGGGGTGATGCGCACCGCCTGGGCCAGCGCCGCGAAGGCCTGCTCGGGCTGACGCAGGTGCATGGTGTGCAGCTCGGCGGCGCGCTTGAGGGCGTTGACGCGCTCGAGGGAGTCGCGCGCGGCCTCGGCGATGACGTGCAGCGCCGACACCTGCTTGCGGTGATCGTTGGCGTGCTCGTAGGCGATCAGCACGGCGCGGGCCGCGGCCTCGCGGTGCACCTCGTCGCCCAGCAGGTTCTCGAGCGCGGCGATGGCGTCGGCGTCCGACGGCTTGCCCTTGAGCACCTCGGCGTACCGGGCGATGGCCTCGGCCTTGTCGCCCAGCGACGTCTCGAGCACGCGGGCGCGGGCGACGCTCAGCGCGGCGGCCTTGTCGCCCTCGCCGGCCTGCTCGAAGAGCGCGATCAGGCGCGCCTGCGCCTGGGTGAGCTCCTGCATCATGCCGGCCTGCTCCAGCAGCGCGGCGACCCGCGGCAGGTGCTCGGCCTCGGGGGCGCCGAGGCGAATGGCCTCGGACAGCGCGGCCGCGGCCTCTTTGGGGCGCTGGAGCTCGCCGTTGACGGCGCTGAGCTGGAGGAACGCGTCGCGCTGCTCGTCGCCCGTCAAGAGTGGGGCGAGCTGGCGCAGGGCCTGGTCGGCGTCGGCCAGCCTGCGGGCCGCGCGCGCGAGCGTCGCCAGCCGGGTGAGCAGCTCGATCGAGTCGGGCGTGCGCTGGAGGGCGGCCTTCAGCGCGGCCATGGCGTCGTCGGTGGCGCCGACCTCTTCGGCGAGCTTCGCCGCCTCGACCAGCATCGACACCGCGGGCGCGGCCTCGGCCACCTTCGAGGAGCGCTCCGAGAGGAACCGCGCCAGATCCTGCTGGGCCTTGAGCTCCCGGGCCAGCCGCGCCGCCTCGACCCGGAAGGCGCCGTCGGTGGGGTCGAGCTGCAGCCCGCGCAGGCGCAGATCGAAGGCGCCGCGCACGTCCATCAGGCGCTTCTCGGTCGTCTCGGCCAGCAGGGTCAGCAGGGCCTTGCTCTCGTCGCGATCCTGCGCGGAGCTCAGCTGCACCAGCAGCGAGGCCACCTGGCGCTGAAAGTCTCCAGCCCGCGCGTAGACGGGGGCGAGCGCGCGCGAGATGTCGGTGGGCCGCACGCCTTGAGAGGCCAGCCGCTCGAGGCCGCCGACGACGGTGGCGTTCTCGACGCCCTCGTCGAGGAGGTTCAGGTACAGGCCAGAGGCCTCGTCCTTGCGGCCCAACCGCTCGGCGAAGAGCTGCGCGAGGCGCGCGCGCCACTCCTGGCGCTCGGCGGCCGAGTCGGCCAGCGCCATCAGGCGCTCGGCGACCGTGGCCACCTCTTCCCATTGGCCGAGGTTGGCGGCGGCCGCGCCCAGCTTCTTGAGCGTCGGCACGCTGTCGGCGTCGAGCTCGAGGATCTTCCGGTACACCGCCGCGGCCGCCGAGGGGTCGGCCGCCGACGCCTCGAGCTTCCGCGCCTCGGCCTCGAGCTTCGAGCGCGGGTCCTGCGGGGCCTCGGCCAGCTGCTTGCGAATGGCGCCGAGCGCGGCGATGGCGTCGGCGTCGTCGCCGTGGCGCTTCTGCACCTCGAGCCACGCCTCTTGCGCCTCGGCCGGGCGGTCGAGCGACTGCAGCAGGTGCCCGAGCGTCTTCCACAGGTTCGTCTGGGCGGCGGCCGGGGCGACCTGGGCGGCCCGACGCAGCGCCAGGGCGAGCTCGGCCTGCTGGTTCGCGCGGGTGGCGGCGTCTTTGAGGGCCGAGAGCAACGGCACGCGGCTGGGGTCGAGCGGGAGCGCGCACGAGAGGGCCTTGAAGGCGCGCCGGGCGTCGCCGGCGTCTTCGCACATCAGCGAGATGAACTCGCACATGGTCACCCGGTCGGCGACGGGCTGCGGCGCCGAGATGCCGAGCTCGAACAGCGGCCAGGCGCGCTCGAGCTCCTGCGAGTCGGCGTAGGCCTTGAGCAGACGCCACGCCACCTGGGCGTTGTTGGGGTCGACCTCGAGCGCGGCCTCGAGGTGCGCGCGGGCGACCGCCTCGTCCTTCAGCAGCCGGGAGGCGAGGTCGGCCATGGTGGTGCGCAGGGCGACCTGCGCGGTGCGATCTTTGAGGGTGGCGAGGTGGCGCTCGAGCACCGCCATGCCGTCAGCCACCCTGCCCTGGCCGATGAGGAGCTCGCTGGCCAGCTCGGCGGCGTCGGGGCGCGAGGGGTCGATGCGGCTGGCCTGCTCGAACTCGGCCGTCGCCCCGGCGGTGTCGTTGGCCCGCGTGAGGAGCACCTGCCCGATGCGCAGGTGGAGGTCGACCTGCGCCACCTTGTCGCGGGTGTCAGAGGCGAGCTTCGAGAAGACGGTGAGGGCGACGCGAATGTCGCCCGACTTGTCGGCCACGTGCTCGAGCAGCTCGAGCGCGTCTGGCATGGCGGGCCACAGGGCGAAGCAGCGGTCGATGGCCTCCTTGAGCTTGGCGGTCGCCGAGGGCTCGTAGGTGGCGAACAGCCTGGCGACCTGGAGCGACAGCCGCGCGGCGAGGCGGCGATCGCTCTCTTCGTGCGACTGGGCCTTGAGGGCCCGGGCCCGCTCGCGCCAGACGTACTCGAGCTTGCCGAGGTCCTTCTGGGCCTGCTGCGCCCGCGCGTTCTTCCCGTCGATGGACAGCGCGCGCACGATCGCCTTGGTGGCGAGGGTGTGCTCGAGCGGGTTGTTGACCAGCGCCTCGGCGAAGGCGACGTAGTCTTCGAGGAGCTCGCGGTCGCCCAGGTGGGTGCGCTCGCGCTCGAGCGACTCGTAGGCCGAGCCGTAGCGCCCGTCGGCGAGCAGCAGGGCCCGGGCCTTCTGGTACCCGGCGCGCTCGTGCGGCGCGGCGCGGGCGGCCAGCTGGTAGCAGAGCACCGCGCGATCGCGGCGCCCCAGGCGGGTCTCGAACAGCTCTCCGGCCTTCAGGTAGCAGGTGGCCGCGGCCGGCCCCGACGAGATGAGCCCCAGGCGCTCGAGCACGTCGGCGAGCATGGCGGCGTCGTTGCGCCCCTCGGCGACCGCGCGCAGGCCCTCGAGCGCCTCGCGGGCGTTGGGCAGATAGACGAGCGCGCGGCGGAACAGATCTTCGGCGCGCGGCGGGCTCTTGAGGCGCTCCCGGGCCAGGTGGCCGGCGCGCGAGAGCAGGTGCGCGGCCTCGTCGGCCGTGGGCACCTCGCGTGATCGCGTCTCATAGAGGCGGATCAGATCTTCGACGCGGCCAGACTTCTCGAGAGACGCCTCGACCTCGCCAAAGCCCTTCTCAGGGCTCTTCTCAGCAGCAGTGTCCGTCATGGAGAGCGGCGGGAATGTACCCTCCGCTCTCCACGGAACGAACGCGAAACTTGGTCAGATTTCGACCAGTTGCCCCCGTGCGTCGGAGGTCAGGCCGACGCCGTCGGGGTGGGCGCGGGCTCGGCCGACTCGGGCGTGGGCATGGCCGAGGCTTCGGCGGCCTCGTCTTCGTCCTTCACCGGAGCCTTCGGCTCGGGCCGCGGCAGCGCCTTGACGCGCTCGGCGTTGGCGGCGTCGCCGGCCTTGGCGAAGAGCGCCTGCGCGCGATCGAGCAGGCCGGCCGCTTCGGCGAGCTGCGCCGCTTTGGCCGTCTGACCGAGCTGCTCGTAGAGGGGAACGGCCTTGTCGTTGCGGTTGGCCGACACCCACAGCTCGGCGGCCTGCTCGGTCTTCCCGAGGGTCTCGAGCCAGCGGGCCTTGGCCTGCACGTTGTTCTCGGCCTCGGCCTTGGCGAGCGCCTCGGCGGCGAAGGCCTGCGCCTCACTGGTGAGCTTCAGCTTGAGCATGAAGGCGTACGCCTTGGGGCCGGGCAGCGGCTTGAGCAGCTCGATGGCGTCGGCGTGACGACCCACGCCCATCAAGATGGTGGCGGCGCCGAGGCGGTCGCCGCGCTCGACGAGCTTGGAGACCTCGAGATCGCGAACGCGGTTGGCGGCCACGAAGTCCTTCGCCTTCTCGTAGCAGCGGCGCGCGACCGACAGCTTGCCGGCGCGCTCCCAGGCCAGGGCGGCCTGGTCGAACTGCAGCGCGCGCTCGTAGAGGCCGGCGATCTTCCCGAAGTCCTGCTTCTGCACGTAGAGCTCCATCAAGAGCTCCCAGGCCTCGGCGCGCTCGAGCTGCGCGGTCACCTCGTCGGGAGACAGCTTCGCCGACAGCGCGGTGATGCGCGCCTGGTCCTTGGCGCGGGCGGCCGCGCGGAGCGCCGACTTGAGGTCGCCGCCGATCTCGTAGAGCCGCGAGGCTTCGACGTAGGACTTGTTGTCTTCGTGAATGCGGCCGGCGTCGCGGGTGCGGCCCGACTCTTCGTACTTGCGCGCGTCGAGCTGCCACTCGCCGGTCAGGGCGGGGGCCGCGGGCTGGTCGAAGCGGGCGCCACGCTCGCGGCGAGGGCCACGGTCGGCTGCTCCGCGATCGGCGCGGGGGCCCCGGTCGGGGCGCTCGCCGCCGCGCTTGTCACCGCGCTTGCCCGGGGGGCCGTCACGCTTGTCGCCGCGTCGGGGGCGCTCGTCGGTGGGCGCGGCGACCTGGATCGCCGCGAGGGCGTCGAGGTCGGCCGCGGTGGGCTGCCGGCCAGCCGACTCGAACGCCGCCGCGGCGCGCTCGGCTTCGTTGGCGGCTTTCCACACCATGCCGGTGGTGAAGAGCACGTCGCTCCACGACACGCCCGGGGCCGCCTTCGCCTCGGCGGGCTTCGGCGCAGCGGCCTCCGCCGGCGCGGGCGCCTCGGAGGGCGCCGCCTCGCCAGCCGGCGCGCTCTCGGCGGCTGCGTCAGCCGCGGGCGCCTCGGCCGCCTCAGCAGGGGCTTCGGCAGGGGCGGCATCGGCCGCTCCGCCCTCGGTGGGGGCGTCTCTCTTCGGCTGGCGGGTCACCCGCATCAGCGACGTCAGCAGCTTGCCGCGCGCCCCGAGATCCATGTCGTTGAGCGACTTGAGCCGAAGCCCCTTGACGCCCTTGACGATCTCGTCGAGCGAGTGCTTCTGGCCGGCGTAGTCGCCCCTGGTGAGCGCCTTCTCGAGGGCGGACAGCTCGTTGACGACCCGGTAGGCCGCGCCGCCGCCCTTCCCGCCTTTGCGATCGTCGCGACCGCCACCACGGCCCTTGCCGCGACCACCTTCGCGATCGTCGAACGAGAACCCACCACCGCCACGTCCCTGCGGACCAGCGCCCTTCGCCTTTTCATTGGGGCCAACCATCGTGCTCTCCTTGCGGGTCGGACGCCGGCGAACACCCGGGCACGACCGCTTCGACAGGGGAGCGAAAAGGCTCCCGGATGTCAGAAGCCCGCGTAGCGCACGAAGGGCAGCACTGAAAAGCCCACAGATTGGGTGAGGGCGCCGAAGTTGAAGTTGGCGTCGACGCCGATGCTGAAGTGCCTCAAGCGGGTGAAGTACTCGAGGCCGGGGCCCGCGAAGAGGAGCACGTCGGGCTGACTGATGAGCGCGGCGGGCTGGTACACCACGAAGGCGCCGCCGACCCGGGCGTAGAACCAGGTGCGGGTGACCTCCTGGCTGTCCTTGAAGCCGGCGATGCGAATGCGGGCGCCGACGCCGGGGGCGATGGAGCCGAAGTCACCTGAACGAACGGCCTGGGGCGACTCCCCCGAGGTGCAGTCGCGCGCCCCGCCAGCGCCGCAGGTGCGCACGGTGCCGGTGTAGTCGGAGCCCATGCGGTTGCTGGTGGCGAGGAAGAAGAGCGCGGGCGAGACGCGCTCGCCGATGTCGAAGCCGATCTCGACGAGGGCGGCCTGGCCCGGGGAGAAGTACTGGGCGCTCATCGCGCCGGCGGGCGGGTTGATGGTTCCCCAGAAGCCGGCCGAGACGCCGAAGAAGAGGCCGCGCTCGATCTCGTTGTAGGTGATGGCCTTGCGATCTTCGAGGGGCTTGCCCTGGGCAGCCGCGAGTGACGAAGCCAACAGAACGCAAAACGCCAGCGAGCGCGTCATCATGGGTGGGGGACCCTATTCGCCCGGCCGTCGTGAGTCGACCGACTTCCGCGCGGGTGGGGGAATGCGCCCAAAAGCGAAACGCCAGCCAGGCCGTTGGGGCCCGCGCTGGCGTCGCTCACCGCCCCGAGCCCTCGGGCCCGCGGCGCGCTACTGGCCCGACTGCTTGAAGATGAACGGGTACGTCACCACCACCACGCCGCCGCCCTTGGGCTTGGGGAAGACCCAGGTGCGCACGCGGCCTGCGATGCAGGTCTCGAGCTCGGCGTTGCCGACCGACGACTGGGCCACCTGCGACGTCGCCACCGCGCCCGACGCCGAGATCACGAACTTCACGGCCACCTTGCCCTCGAGCTTGGGGAACCGGTTCAGCTGGCTCTCGTAGCAGAAGCGAATCTGGCTGCGGTTGGCGTGGATGACCTTGCGAATGAGCTCCTTGTCGAGCGAGCCCATGACGGTGGGCTCAGACGAGGTGATGCCGATGTCGACGTCCTTCTTGCCACCGAGCACCCCGACGCCGGAGCCGTAGCCGCCGGTGCCGCCGCCACGACCGCGGGTGCCGATGCCGCCGATGCCGATGGTGTCTCCGAGGCCGCCGCCGCCCGAGCCCGAGCCGCGCAGCCCGAGGCCGCCGAGGCCGGCCGCGTCGCCGGGGGCCGCGCCGAACATGTTGCCCATGGCGCTCTTGAGCTCACCGCCGAGGCCCTGGTGGCCGAAGATGGTGCTGATGCCGCCGGTGCCGCCGCCGAACACCTTGGCGACCAGCAAGCGGGCCTGGTCCTTGTTGTTCGGGTCGCCCTTGGGCGCGGCGTGGGCGGAGCGCTTGGGCGCCTCCTTCTTGCCCATGGAGCCCTCGTCGCCCTTTCGCTTGGCGGCGATCTCACCCGACTCCTTCTTCTTCTCGTACTTCTCGAGGATGGGGTTCTTCTGGGTCTCGGGCGGCTTGATGAGCAGCTTGGCGATGCGGGCCTGGTTGTTGTTCAGATCGTCGGCGAACTCGTCGCCCTCGGCGTCGCGGTTGGCGGCGCTGATGATGAACAACGCGGCTATGAAGAACGCGACCAGGAAGATGTTGAGCACCGTGAAGTCCACGGTCTCGGAGAACGGCACGAAGACCGGCCTGGGCACCGGCTGGAAGAAGGCCTCGACGGTGATGCCGCCGCCGAGCTCGATCCACGCGAAGTCGTCGTTGCTCAGGGTGAGCGCCACCGCGTCGCCGTCGGCCTGGGCGAGGCCCTTCTTCTTCGCCTCGGCCAGCGTGAGCACCTCGTCACCGAACTTGCGGTGCACCTCGCCCTCCATCGACGAGGTGAAGCGCAGCTGCGCGCCGCCCTTGCCGAAGCGCACCAGCTCGAAGAGCGGGCCCGAGATGTCGCCCATGTCGAAGTCGACGCCCTGCCCGCTGCCGACCTTGAACGAGCGCTCGGCGCCGGGAGCGAGGAAGAACTCTCCGACGATGTGGTCGCCCCAGAGGAACCTCAGCTCGACGCCCAGCGGGCCCGAGCCCTTGCGGCGGCGCGGGCGCATGCGCGGGCTGATGCGCTCCTCGACCAGCTCTTCGGGAGGCGCGGGCGGCGGGGCGT
>JACSRE010000023.1 GCA_014879945.1 Myxococcus sp. | reverse complement strand
TGGGCGCCGCCTTCGTGCTCCAGCCGGTGCTGCAGTGGGTCGTGTTGCCGTACGGCTTTCGCACCATCGCGACCCGCTCCATCGACGCGATGAAGGACCTCGAGCTGAAGGAGGGCGACCGCGTGGTGGTGCTCTCGAGCAGCGAGTTCGCCCCCGCCGTCTACGGCACCACGCTCTTGGCCGAGCTCCGCCTGCCGCGCCCGGCGACGTGGCATGTCTGGTCGATGGCGCTCCTGCCGGTCGAGGTGCGGCGTACCGGCGAGCGGCAGGTCGAGCTCGAGGTGCTGGGCGGGCGCATGGTCGAGTCGGTCTTCGAAGAGAACTTTCGCAGCGACGCGTTCCCGCTCGCGGCGGGGCACCGGGTCGCGCTCAACGGCGCCGCCGTCACGGTGCTCGCGGTGGACGCCGGCAAGCCGACGAAGCTCCGCGTCGACCTCGAGCGGCCGCCGGAGGACTTCGTCTACGTCTGGTGGAACGGCGACACCTACGAGCGCGTGGCGTTGCCCGACGTCGGCCAGTCGCGGGTGTTCCCGAAGACGCAGACGATCCTCGAGCGGGTGCTCCAGGGGCGCCGCGACGAGGCGAGCTAAGAGGTCACCGATCGCAGGCGCGGCGGCACTCGGCCACGCACTTCGACTTGTTCTTCGCGCCGTGGCACTGGCTGTTGCACCCGCGCTTGCACTTCTCACTGTCAGACGAACTGGCCTGCGCGAGCTGGTCGCCGTGGGCCGGCTCACCAGCTTGAGCGCGGGTGCACCCCGTCATCGGGCAGAGGAGAAGCGCCAGCGAGAGCATCGAACGGGAGGCGAACATGGCGCGAAGATAGGGGCGAGCGGCCTTCGACGTACAGCGTGGCGCCGCCGGTGATGAGCACTGCGCCGCCACAGCCCTTCCGTTACAGTCGCTCCCCCGATGGACGTGTTGGTTTTCCCCAGCGACGAGGCCCTGCAGGTGGCGCTGAAGTCGGGCCTCGTGCCCGCCGAGGTGCAGCGCGCCCCGGCCGTGGTGGGGCGCTCGAAGGACGGCGAGGTGTACATCGCGCCCGGCCAGCCCATCACCGCGAAGGCGAAGAAGGCGCTGGTGGCGGCGGGTGTCGAGGAGCGCTCGGTGCCTGCCCTGGTGGGCAACGTCTCGTGCTGGGCCGAGGCGCTCGCGCCGCTGAGGGTCGGAGAGCCCGAAGGCAACCCGTCGCTCGTGCTCTTCACGGTGACGGGTCAAGGCAGCCTGCTCGAGCTCGCCGGAGAGCTGCTGCGGCTGGGCTGCGATCGAATGGAGCTCCGCTCGCTCGACGGGGCGCAGGGGCTGGTGGCGCTGGTGAAGGTCGTCGAGGCGCCGTGGTTCGTGCTCTCACGCGCCCTCGACCACCTCGACGGGCTGCGCGCCTTCGTGCCGACGCCGGCCGGGCAAGACCGCGTGTGGACCGAGGTCGGCTACGAGCACCCGCTCGACGGGGCGCTGAACGTCGAGGCCGACCAGCTGCTCTGCATCACCCGAGAAGGCGCGTGGTGGCGGCTGCCCGTCGGTGGGTGGACCGACGTCGACCAGCTCATCGAGGCCGACTCGTTGGCGCCGCGGCAGAGGCGCGCCGCCGAGGCCGACCTCCCGAAGATTCCCGTCACCCTCACCCTCGCGCGCGCCACCCGGCCCGAAGCGGCGAGCCTGTTCGTGCTGCGGCCCTCGTCCCACCCGCGCTCCCCGAAGCAGCAGGTCGAGGCCCTGGTGCGCGGCCTGCCCGAGGCGCAGCTCGAGAACGTGTTGTTCGCGGTGACGGGTGACGTGGTGGTGCTGCGCGCGAGGCCGGGCCGTGAGGCGAACGCCGGCGCGCTGCCGGGCACGCCGTACGCGCGGGTCGCCGACCTGCAGAACCTCTTCGTGCCCGTGGGCCTCACCGTGGAGCCGCCGCTGCGTCGCGACCGCCTGCGCACCTGGCTGGCGCCCGACCCCGACCTCGTCACCTGGCTCGAGCCGACCGACGCCGGCTTCTCGCGGCTGAGCCTCGAGGAGGGCGCGTTCCGCCCGCTGGCTGACTGGGTCGAGTACGTCATCGACGGCGCCGCTGACACGCTCGAGGCGTGGGTGCGCTCGGCGACGTTCGACCTCGAGCCCTTCATCGCCAGCGAAGAGGCCGCGCCCTCGGGCGCGAGAGAGCCCAGGGCCGTCGACGAGGAGCAGCAGCAGCGCGCGCGGCCCCGTGGACGGGCCGAGTCACGGGCTCCGGTCGCGTCACCCGCGCCCGAGGCGCCGCGCGCCCACACCGCCGTGCAGCTCGAAGCCGCGCGCACCCCCAGCGAGCTCGAGGCCCTCGTCACCCGGGCCGAGAACGCGTTCCTCGAGATGGAGGCGAAGGCCGACTCACCCGAGCGTCAGCAGGCCTGGGCGAACCTGGCCGAGCTCTACGCGCGGGTGCAGCGGCCGCGCGACGCGGGCATGGCGTGGGCGCACGCCGTGTGGGAGCCGGACGTCGAGGCGGCGGGGGCGCTGGCGAAGCGGTGGGCCGAGACGTCGGGCGGCAAGCTCGAGACGCTGCTCGGCGAGCAGACGCCCAACGTCGAGCAGACGCGCGCCGCCGCCGCGCACCTCTTCGCGCAGGCCTCGAGTGGCGCCACCGTCAACCGGCTCGCCGAGTGGGCGGCGTTCTTCGACCGCTTCGACGACGACCTCGACGTGCGCACCTTCTGGCTGGCCCGCTTCGCGCTCTCGCGGCTCTCGGGCGGCGACGCCCTGGGGCTGGCGCGCGCCAGAGACCGGGCGCTGGCCCGCCTGCAGCGCGGGCTCTCGCTCGACCGCGACGTGCCTCGGGTGATGCGGGTGACCGGCGCGGGCGGGGCGGGCGGCGCAGGCACCGAGCGGGCGCTGCGCGTCGCGGCCCAGCTCGAGGGGCTGCTCAAGGCCTTCGACGAGACGCCGCGAAAACGGTCTCCCGTCGAGGCGCCGCCGCACCTCACGCGCGCGTACGTCGGCTTCGAGTTCGCGTGGGGCTTCGCGCGCCTGGGCTCGGCCGACCGCGCGCGCGCGCTGCGGGAGCAGTCGGTCGCCGTGCTCGAGAAGGTGTCGAGCAGCACCGACCCGAAAGACCAGAACGCGCCGGTGCATCGGTACCTGCTGCGGGCCTTCTCGGCGCGCATCGACCAGGCGCTCGAGGGCGTGTCGCCCGAGACGCCGCTGGGGCCTGAGATCAACGGCCAGCTGCCGGCGCTCGAGCCCTTCCAGCGCTACAAGGTCGACCGCCTCCGCCAGTTCTCGCACGTGCTCGAGCCGCAGGAGCGCCTCGACGCCACCAGCGACTTCTTCCGCGCGCACCAGAACCACGGGGCCGAAGAGCTGGCGGCGCTGCGCGGCATGCGCGACCCGGCGGAGCTGCTCAAGGGCATCGAAGAGCGCGCGCAGGTGGCGGCCGACGGTCAGCTCGCGGTGGAGGAGCGGGCGCGGCTCATCGACGGGCTGCTCGACTTCCTGCCCAGCGTGCCCGAGTCGCAGGCGCTGCCGTTGCTGCAGCGCTTCGTGACGCTCTCTGACGGCATGCCCGCGAAGCTGAGGGCGCTCCTCTACGAAGACGCCATCAAGGTGGCCGGCCACTTCGGGCGCACGCCGCTGGTGAAGCAGCTGGTGTCGTCGCTCGGGCGCCTCTTCGGCGAGCTCGGCGCCGAGGGCATGTCGGAGCTGGGCGCGACCCTGGTGGCGGGCGTGCGTTCGCTGCGCCGGGTGGGCCTGCGCGAAGAGGCGGGCGAGCTGCTCCAGCGCGCCTCGGCGGTGCTCAAGGGCGAAGACACCCGAACGCTCATCGCGCGCCTGGGCCTCGCGGGCGGCCTGGCGTACCTGGGGCAGACGACGCAGGCGCAGCCCATCATCGACGACGCGCAGGGGCGCCTGTCACGCAGCGAGTCGGGGCTCATTCCCGTCGACCGCCTGAAGCTGACGCGCTTCACCGCGCGCGCGCTGGGCCACCTGCCGACCGAGACCGCGCTCCCGGGGCTGTTGCGGCTGGCGCAGCAGCTCCCGTGGGTGACCGACGCCTTCAACACCAACAGCCACTTCTGCCTCTCGCTGGTGGACTTCGCCGACGCGCTGGTGCTGGGCCACGTGGGCGACGACCTGACGCTGAACGAAGCGACGCGCCGCTTCCTCGAAGAAGACGAGTACCTGGTGCGCCGCCGCGTGCACCGCGATGTCGGCAGCGTGACCTGACCTGCCGTGGGAGAGTGCTTCAGATGACCGCTTCGCCAGTCAAAGACCCGTTCGACGCGCTCCAGGAGCTGACCCTGGAGCAGCTGTCGGCCGAGGCCCAGCCGCTGCGAGACCGCCTCAACCGGTTCCGCGTCGGCCTGGGCCGCCACTTCGTGGACAAGCAGCCGCTGGTCGACCTGATGCTGGTGGCCGCCGTCGCGCAGGAGCCGCTGTTGCTGGTGGGCCCGCCCGGCACCGCCAAGAGCGACCTCGTCATCAAGTTCAAGGACGCGCTGGGCCTCACCGGCGTCGACTACTTCGAGTACCTGCTCACGCGCTTCACCGAGCCCAGCGAGGTGCTGGGCCCCATCGACATCAACGAGCTGCGCTCCGGGAAGTACCTGCGCCGCGAGAAGGGCAAGCTGCCCACCGCGCGCCTGGTGTTCCTCGATGAGATCTTCAAGGCGAGCTCGGCCATCTTGAACGCGCTCCTCACCGTCATCAACGAGCGCAAGTTCTACCAGGACGGCGTGCCGGTGCCGGTGCGCCTGAAGGTGTTGTTCGCCGCCACCAACGAGATCCCCGAGCACAGCGAGCTCGGCGCGCTCAAGGACCGCTTCGCGCTCAAGGCCGCGTGCCGCTCGGTGCAAGAGACGCACTTCGTCGAGCTCATCGACGCCGGCGTCGACTCGATGGTGAACAAGGACCTCAACCGCAAGCCCTGGGTCGAAGGCCACGCGTCGCTCGAAGACGTGATGAAGGCGCACCGCTACCTGACGCTGTTGATGGCGAAGAAGGAGCCGCGCGACCGCGACGTCTTCTTCCGTGAAGAGGTGATGCGCGAGTTCCGGCGCGTCATTCGCACCCTGGTGCGCGAAGACGAGGTGTTCGTCTCGGACCGCAAGCTCATCAAGCTGTACCGGCTCTTGCGCACCCGCGCGTGGATCGTGCACGGCGGCGCGGTGGAGCGGGAAGACCTGAAGCTGCTCTCGTACCTCGGCGAGACGCGCGAAGAGATCGACCTGCTCGAAGAGAAGGTGCCCCGGCTGCTCGGGCTCGGATGAACTCGGCGCTCAAGCTGCTCCTGGGGTTCGGGTTGCTGGTGCCGGGCCTGCTGCTGTTGCTGCGCGTGCTGCACCTCGCGCCGGCGGGCCTCGAGTCCATCACCTCGTTCTTCTTCGGGAGCGCCCGGCCCTTCTTCCCATTGCCGTTCGGTATGACGGTGGCGGGCGCGGTGCTGGTGTTCAGCGCGCTCACCTCGGGGCCGCCGTCCATCGACCAGCGGCGCTGACGCGGCGTCACGTCGAGGCGCGCAGCTCCTTCATCTGGAGCAGGCGCACGGCGGCGAAGACGGGCGCGGCGGCCAGCACGGCGGTGCACCAGCTCGGGCTCGTCACCCACAGCGGCACCAGCATCAACGACTCCATCACCGTCGCCGCCCAGCCGAACACCAGCCTGCGCGTAGCGGCGAAGAGCGCCGTCGAGAGCAGCAGCAGCGCCAGCGCCGGGCCCACCAGCAGCAGCACGCCACGGCGCGTCGTCTCTGGCTGCTCCATGAAGAAGACCAGGCCCGCGCCGAGGGCCACCAGGGTGAGCGCCACCGCGACCCACGAGGCGATGAGCTGGCTGCCGTAGCTCGACAGCCGCGCCGGTACGGCCAGGCGCTTCTCGACGAGCAGGCACTCGGGGCAGGTGAGCACCTCGCGGCGCAGCGCGTCCTCCGAGCAGCGCGAGCACACGAAGCGGCCGCAGCGCCGGCAGGTGGCGCCGGCCCCCATCGCCGGGTGGCGCGGGCACTTCGGGGCCGCGGCGTCGACGACGGGCAGCGCGTCCTGGCTTGGGGAGCCCGACTGGCGCCGGTCGGCCTGCGCGCCCAGGTCGCTCCCGCACCCGGGGCACCAGGTCTCGTTCTCGGAGGCTGAGCCGCACGCGCCGCAGACCATGACGGCGCCCAGCCTACCGAGCCGAAGCGCGCGGCGCACCCCGGGGCGCTGTGACAGACTCGGCCTCGTGGCGCTCGACGACCGGCTCGACTCTCAAGGCGCGACCGCCTTCCTCACCGCCTGCTTCTCGCTCGCGCGCAGCCCGGTGCACACCGCGACGTGGGCGGCGCTGGCCCTCGAGGCGCTCGAGGCGACGTACGGCGAGCGGCCGCGCCTGGCGGCGCCCACCCTCGTGCTCGACCTCACCGTCTTGTTGCAGGGAGAACGGCTCGCGCCCGTGCACCCCTCGGCGCCGCTCCCGGTGCGCGAGGCGCTGCGGGCGTACGAAGACCACGTGCTCGCGCGGCTCACCGCCGACCGAAGATGGACGCGGGTGTCGGACGGCGTGGTGGCCGCGCCCAGGGAGCACAAGGCCGCCGCCATCGCGATGGTGGTGACGCAGGTGTTGAGCCGCCTCGGGGCCGAAGGCGGCACCGGCGTCAGCCAGGCCGTGGTGCGCAAGCTCGCCTCGCTCCCGACCGCCGAGCTGCTCGAACAGGGCCGGTTGGCGCTCGAGGCCCCCGAGCAGGCCGCGCGCGTCGCCGAGGGGCTCCACGTTCTGGCGAAGGCGGCCCGCCGGGCCCGCGACGTGCTGAGCGACGCCGAGGTCTTCGTGGTCGAGAACATCGGCGCCCTCAAGACGCTCAGCGCCCGCGTGGCGTTGACGCAGCTGGCGACCGCCGCGCAGCTGGTCGAGGAGCGCCTGCCCAGGCGGCTGCGCGGCCACGTCTTCGAAGACGGCGACGCGCCCACCTCACTCGAAGAAGACAGCGCCTACCCGGTAGGGGGCTTCTCGAGCATCGCCACCTCGGGAACGCTCGAGAACCTCGTCACCAGCGAGCTCATCTACATGGACGACGACGGGGCGCCGCGGCCCGACCTGTTCGACGTGCGCTTCGTCGAGGGCGAGCTGCTCTACTACGCGCGCGACGAGTCGGTGGCCGTGCGCAAGCGGCGGCGCGTGGTGTTGGTGTTCGACAGCTCGCTCTCGGCCGCGCGGGTGCTCGACCCGAAGGCGACGTTTCAGCGGCTGGTGTGGCTGCTCGGCGCCATGACGGCCCTGGTGCGCAAGATGTCGGAGTGGTTCGACACCGAGGCGCTCACCTTCGAGCTCGTCTTCGTGAAGGGCAAAGACGCGCCGCTGGCCGAAGAGCTGGGCGTGGCCTCGCTGGTGCTGCGGGAGTTTCACGAGCGGGGGCAGGTCGACCTGCGCGAGGCCGAGTCGACGGCGCAGGCCTGCCGTGAGGCGAGAGAGACGTGGCGGCAGCGCGCCCGCGTCATCGTCTTCGGCGCGCGGTTCCCCCAGGGCCTCGACGAGACGAACCAGCCCGACGCGGTGGTGTCGCTGAAGTCGGGGCGGCCCGACGTGGCCTGGCGTGCCGGCCCCGTGCCCGTGCCCGATGACACCGCGGGCGCCGCCGACGTGTGGGCGGTGCTGGCGAAGGCGCTGCTCGAGGGGCTGCTGGCCCCGTCGCGAAGGAAGGAGCCCGGGCGCTCCCCGGCGCGCTGAGCGCGGCTCACATCGGCTCGTCGCCGAAGAGCAGCTCCTTCTTCACGTTGGTGGGCGTCGTCGAGCCGGGCGCCGGCATGTCGCCGCTCACCTTGAAGACTTGAATCGCCACCACGGCCTTCTCGGGTGGCCAGCCCAGGGCGCGCGGGCGCCGGTAGAGGTAGTCGCGGAAGTTGCGCCAGTGGTGCCGCCAGTTGGGCATGCGCGCGTGCACCTCGCACCAGTGCTGGTTCATGAACCACGGGCCGTGCTCGAGCGTGTCGAAGTCGGGCGGCGCGCCGGTGAGCGGGTCGAGGTGGGTGCCGTCAGCCAGCGTGGCGTCGACGACCAGCCGGGTGTCCTGCTTCGGGACGTCGGGCGCGAACATCGACCAGCCCTGCGGAATCTGCAGGTAGTTGATGGTGTCCGTCATCCACCCGGGGCGGGTGGCGGGCTTGAGCGCTGGGGGCACGGCCCAGTTCTCCATCAGCACCTGGCTGACGACGGCGGCGAGCACCAGCGCGGGGCCAACGGCGCGGAGCAGCCACGCGCCCTGCTCGATGAAGGCCGGCCGGGCCAGCGGTCTGGTGCGCGGCGTCAGCTGGCCCTCGAGCAGAAGGGTGAGCCAGCGAACGAACGCGAAGCCCGTCTCGGTCGCGGCCAGCGGCGCCAGCCACCGCCACCCCGGCAACGCGCGCAGCACCTTCGTCACCTCGGCCGCGCCCACCTTCGCGCCCGTCACCACCTCGAAGTCCACCACCCGGCCGAGGTCGAGCCGTGACACCAGCCGGGCGCCGAAGCGGTGCAGCGCGCTGGCGTCGTCGTAGCGCAGGGTGACGCGGGGCCGGGCGGCCCACCGGCGCTCGAGCCAGCGCCACATCGCCGGCGTGGTGCACAGCAGCCCGAAGCACATCATCGAGTACGAGAAGGGCCCCAGGGTGGTGAGGAGCGCGATGCCGCCGTGCAGGCTCCAGATGAAGACCAGCGCCAGCGGCCGGAGCCTCTCTTGAAGCAGCGGCGTCAGGAGCAGCACCACCAGGCTGCCCTCGACGAAGAGGGTGCCCCAGGACAGCACCGGGCTGAAGAAGCCGGGCTCGTGCAGGCGCACCACCTCGGCCAGCGTCGTGGCCATGCGGTTCTGCCAGAGCAGGTAGTGCACCGCGCTGCCGTCGAGCCACGCGCCCGCCTGCTTGTGCACGGTGTTGAAGAAGTAGATGGCGGCGAAGTTGAAGAAGACGCCGAAGACGGCCAGCCCGGTGCGCGTCGGCGCCTGGTCCGTCAGCCACGCGCGGCGCGTCAACGCCTCGGGGCTGGCCCCGTCATGGTGGCGCAGGCTCGCGAAGAGCGCGTCGAGCGAGAAGCGGTCGCCCAGCGGCAGGAACACCGTCCACACCGCGAGGATGTTCATCACCACCGTGCCGCCGTGCTGCGGCAGCAGGAAGCGGAAGTTGACCGACTCGACGCACAGGAGCGCCAGCACCTGCATCAGCCGCGTCTTCCACCCCAGCGTGTACAGCACGTAGATGGCGACGATGACGAGCATCGCCAGGCGCACCTCGTTGGGCGAGCTGAAGCCCGACAGCAGCGACCAGTAGCCGGGCGTCGGCGGCAGGAAGAGGGCGTAGTGGTTCGGCCAGAGGCCCTCGTTCGAATAGAAGCTGACCAGGTCGTCACCGAAGAAGCCGGTGCGGTCGAGCAGGTTGGTGAGCATCAGCAGCCCGAAGCCGATGCGAAAGAGCCCCAGCGTTCGCGTGTCGAGCGTGCCCCAGCGCTCCTTGACGAAGCTCCACATGCGGCGCTGTCTACACGAGGTGTGCGAGGCTTGCCTTCGACGTGAGCGACTTCCCGTGCCTCGAGCTGGTGACCGGGCCCTTCGAGGGCGGGCTGGGCCTCGCGCCCGGCGTGCGCTGGCCAATGACCGACGGCCTCGTCATCGGCCGCGGCCCCGACTGCGCCGTTCAGCTCAACCACCGGAGCCTCGGCCGGCGCCACCTGCGCGTCGAGCACCGTCACGGGCGGTGGTGGGCGCTCGACCTCGGCGCCAGCAACGGCGCGCTCCACAACGGCGCGGTGCTGCGCGACGCCGAGCTCCTCCACGGTGACACCCTCGAGCTGCCGTCGGGCCTCTGCCTCGCCGTCTGGTTCCACGACCCGGGCCTCGACCACCTCGCCGACCTCGAGGCGGAGCTGCTCGCGCACCCCGACGACGAGGTCCGCTGGCAGGTGTGCGCCGACTGGCTGCTCGAGCGCGGGCTCCCGCTCGGCGCGCGACTGCGCAGCACGGCCCGCGACCTCGACGCCGACGCCCGCTTCCTGGGGGCCCTCGGCGGTCTCTTTCGCGGGGGCTGGTTGGACGTCGAGTGGCACTTCGGCTTCCCGCGCCGCGTGGTGGTGCGCGCCCCCGGGCCGGCGCGGCTGAGCGGGCAGACGCCGGGGGCCCTGGTGAAGCGGGTGCTCGAGGCGCCGGCGTGCCGCTTCCTGCGCCACCTCGAGGTCGACCCGCTCAGCTTCGGCAGCGGCCTGCGCGTCGACGGAGAGCTCGACGAGGTCCTCGACGTGCTCGCCACCACCAACGGCCCACGCTGGCTCGAGACGGTGAAGCTCGGCCCGCTGCCGATGTCAGCGCTCAGCGCGCTCCAGCGCCAGCGCTTCGAAGACGTGCGGCGTCGCCACCCCCGGGTCACCACCACCGCGGAGCGGCTGCTCCAGCTGGCCACCACCGCCTCGCTCGAGGTGCTGGCCGCTCCGGCCGAGGTGCAGGTTCAGCCGAAGCCCGGCGGCTCCGCGGGCCTCGTCGCGGGTGAGTCGCACCTCATCGGCCAGCTGGAAGACTGCGTGGTGCTGGTGACCGCGCCCGAGCACCACCCCGCGTCGCGCCTGGCCGTGCGGGTGGAGCAGGAGAATGGGAGGTGGCTGGTGGAGGACCTCGCCGCGCGCGCCGGGGCCAGCGCCAAAGGGCCGCTCCGGGTGAACGGCCGCGAAGCCCTGCTCGCCCACCTTCGCGACGGCGACCTGCTCGAGCTGGTGAGCGGGTTGCTGCTGCGTTTTCGCGTTCGCTGACGCGGCCGCGCACGCCTTGCGACTCGTCAACTCGGGGAGGGCCCGAGTTCCGCCCGGTTCCTTCGTTGGCGAGCCGTTCGCAGCAGGACTGGCTCATGCGTGCTTCGGTGATGGCGGGCGGCGCGGTGGCCCTGGGCGTCGCAGCGTTTGCCCTCAGCCCCCGCGCGCAGTTCCTCGCGGGCGGCGCCATGGCCAACCTCAGCTATCGGCTGCAAGACCACCTCGTCGACTACGACCTCGAGCACCACGACGTCACGCCCGCGCAGGTGTGGGCCGAGTTCCGGCTCCAGAACGAGCTCGCCTCGAAGGTGCGGCAGACGTTCCCGCGGCGCACCTTTCACCCTGTCGTCGCCATGCTCGTCTGCATGGACGCGCGCATCGACACCAACGAGCTCGTCGGCGACACGCGGCACAACTATTACATCGTGCGCACGGCGGGCTCGGCGATGAGCCTCAAGGAAGAAGAGATGCTCGAGCTCGCGGTGGCCAACGGCGTCAAGGTGCTCATCCTCACCCGCCACAGCGACTGCGCCGCCGAGAAGGCCGCCGCGACGCCTGAGCTCCGCGCGAAGTACCCCGCGCTGGTGGCCGCGGTCGACGAGCGAGACCGGCACGTCGCCGAGTTCCTCGCCCGGCCCGCCATCGCCGCGCGCCTCGCCTCGGGCGCGCTGCTCGTCAAGCAGCTCGACATCGACACCGCCACCGAGCACGTGGTGGAGCACGCCGCCGCGCCGTGAAGGGCCCGCCGGGGCGCGTGGTATGAGGAGCCATGGCTTTCGACTCCTGGCTCTCGCAGCGCACCGCTGAGGTGGACGCGGCGCTGCGGCGGCTCGTCGAGGTGAACTCCTTCTCGGGCCATCGCGAGGGCGGCAACGAGCTGGTCGGCCGCCTCGTCGAGCTCTTCACCATGCCGGGCCTCACCGCCCAGCGCATGCCGTCGGGCCGCTTCGCCGACCACGTCATCTTCCGCTCGAAGGGCCAGCGCGCCGAGGCGCCCATCGCGCTGCTCGGCCACTCCGACACCGTCTTCCCGCCCGGCACCTTCGAGGGCTACCGCGTCGACGGGCCGCTCCGGCGTGGCCCGGGAGTGCTCGACATGAAGGGCGGGCTCGTCAGCATCGCCTTCGCGCTCAAGGGGCTGGCCGAGTCGAAGGGCCTCGAGGCGCTGCCCCCGCTGCGCGTCGTCATCGTGTCGGACGAAGAGGTGGGCTCTCCCGAAGGCGCGCCGCTCATTCGCACCTTCATCTCGGGCGCGCAGGCCTGCCTGGTGTTCGAGCCGGGGCGCAGCAACGACGCCATCGTCACCGAGCGGCAGGGCACCGGCTCGGTCGTCTGCCGCGCGCACGGCAAGGCCGCCCACTCGGGCAACCACTACTGGGACGGCGTGAGCGCGATTCGGGCCATGGCGAAGTTCGTCGACGCCGCCGAGGCGGTGAGCGACCGCAAGACGGGCACCGTCGTCAACGTGGGCACGCTCTCGGGCGGCACCTCGAAGAACACCGTGCCTGCCGAGGCGACCGCCGGCGTCGACCTGCGGTTTCAGACGCCTGCCGAAGGGGAGCAGCTGGTGGCGAGGCTCAAGGCCGTCGCGCTCGCGGCCGCGGCCGGCGTGCCCGGCTCCCGCGTCGAGGTCGAGCCGGGCTCGATGCGCCCGCCGATGAACAAGGCCTCGGGCGCTGACGAGCTGCGCCGCCGCTACGGCAAGTGCGCGCGCGCCGTCGGCCTGTCGGACGAAGAGGCCCCCAGGCAGGGGGGCGGGAGCGACGGCAACACCGCCGCCGCCATGGGCATCGCCACCATCGACGCGCTCGGCCCCCGTGGCAGCGGCTTTCACACGCACGACGAGCAGGTCGACTTCGAGTCGCTGCTCCAGCGCACGCGCGCGCTGGCGGCGTTCCTCTCGGGCTTCTTTCGCTGAGTCGCGCCGCCACTCCATCCCGAGTCCTCTGGTTTTTCGCGTAAACCGGCTCGTGCGCGCAGGCGCCCCGTCGTACGAGCGGACCCCAAGGAGCCACCGAATGCCGAAGACGCTGCCGCTGAACCAGACGCCCAAGGACGAAGTGCTCGCCACGCTGCGCGCGATGCGCGGTGACGACGCGAAGTGGAAGGACGGCAAGACGTTCAGCCTCGTCTACTTCGCCGGCGACGAGGTCTCGTCGCTCCTGAAAGAGGCGTACGGCGAGTTCATCGCCGAGAACGGCCTCTCGCCGGTGGCCTTCCCCTCGCTGCGCAAGATGGAGTGCGAGGTGGTGTCGATGGCCGCCGACCTCTTCCACGGCGACGCCGACGTGGCCGGCACCATGACGAGCGGCGGCACCGAGAGCATCATGATGGCGGTGAAGGCCGCGCGCGACTTCGCGAAGAAGACCCGCGGCATCACCGCGCCCGAGCTGGTGGTGCCGTGCACCATTCACCCCGCCTTCGACAAGGCGGCGCACTACTTCGGGGTCAAGATCCTGCACGCGAAGATGGGGCCCGACTTCCGCGTGGACCTCGCCGACCTGGAGCGCCTCATCACGCCCAACACGGTGATGATCGTCGGCAGCGCGCCGCCGTACCCGCACGGCGTCATCGACCCCATCACCGACATCGCGGCCCTCGCGACGAAGAAGGGCGTGTGGTGTCACGTGGACGCGTGCGTCGGCGGCTTCTTCCTGCCCTTCGCCGAGAAGCTCGGCCGCGCGATTCCGCCGTGGGACTTTCGGGTGCCGGGCGTCACCAGCATCTCGGCCGACCTGCACAAGTACGGCTACGCGGCCAAGGGCGCGTCGGTG
>JACSRE010000204.1 GCA_014879945.1 Myxococcus sp. | reverse complement strand
GGCGGGGTGAAGGCGCGCGCGACGGGCAGCCTCGGCAACGACGAGGTGTCGGCCATCATCTCGGCCGCGGGCTTCACCTCGACGGGCGCCGAGCTCACCGACCTGGGCTCGGCCGGCACCGTGCAGGGCCTCGACGGCGAGCGCGCCATCGGGGCGAACGCGAAGGCCAGGTACAAAGGCCTGACGCTCACCGCGAAGTGGAACCAGCGCAAGAAGCAGATCCCCACCGCGCCGCTGCCGGCGACCGTCGGGGTGCCCGGCTCCGAGTACACCGACGCGCGCGGCTTCACCGAGCTGCGCTACGAGCAGGAGTTCTTCTCGCGCCTCACCCTCACCGCGCGCGTCGCCTACGACGCCTCGCGCTACCGCGGGTACTTCGCCAGCCGAGACGAGACCGGTGACACCTCGCGCAGCACCGACTCGGGCGGCGGCGACTGGCTCTCGGCCGAGGTGCGCGGCGGGCTGTTTCTGTTCGAGGGCAACCGGCTGACCCTCGGCGTCGAAGGGCAGGCCCAGTTCGCCTACCAGCAGCCCAACGGCTTCGTGGCCCGCGAGAACCACACGCGCACCTTCTTCTCGGGCACGCTGCTCGACGAGTGGCAGCTGCTCGACAACCGGCTCTTCCTGCAGGCCGGCGTGCGCGTCGACAAGTACAACGACATCGGCGAGTTCGCGCTCTCACCACGCGGCGCGGTGGTGGCGCGGCTGTACGAGAGGGGGCTCACCAAGCTGGTCGCCGGCCGCGCCTTCCGCGCGCCCACCATCTACGAGCTGTACTTCAACAACGCCGGAGAGTCGCAGCGGGCGCCGCTGCCGGGCACCCTGACGCCCGAGTACATCACCACCTTCGAGCTCGAGCACTCGCACAACCTCACGCCCGAGCTGCGCGCGACGGTGGGCGGCTACTACAACCTCATCGATCGCCTGGTGGTGCTGGCCGAAGACGCCGACGAGGTGCCGGCCTGCCAGAACGCCACCCAGTGCTTCGCGTACACCAACACCACCAGCAGGCTGACGGCGCTCGGCGCCGAGGCGCAGCTGCGGTGGCAGCCGGGCCGCTTCACCCTCGTCGAGGGCACCTACTCCTTCGTCACGCTCGGCGGCCCTGGCCTCGGCGACGCGCCCGCCTACCCCACGCACCTGGCCTCGGCGCGCGCGATGATCCCCCTCAAAGAGGGCCTGGTGCGCCTCTCGGGGCAGGGCACCTACCAGTCGGGCCGCGTGGACCCGGCGTCAGGCCGGAGCCTCGGCGAGGCCCTGGTGTTGAACTTCGGGCTCTCGGGCAACTACGGCCCGGTGCGCTACTTCGCCGGCGTGCAGAACCTGCTCGACCAGCGCTTCCTGCTGCCAGTGGTGAGCGAGGTGGGCGCGGGCGTCATTCCCCAGTACGGGCGCACCTTCTGGCTCGAGGTGGCGGCGACGTTCTGACGTGTCAGCCGCCGGCCGAGGTGTACCGGCGCAGGCTCGAGAGCCACACCGCGCGGGCGACGCCGGCGAAGGCCGCGGCCCCCAGCGTGCTCGCGCCCAGCGACGACCACGGCAGCCTCCCGAGCAGCGCCTCGGCCGGCAGCGTCGTCATCACCACCAGGGGAATCACGAAGGTGAAGATCAGCCTGAACACCCCGCGAAACACGCTGGCGGGCCACCGGGCGGCGTCGAAGATGCTGGTGAAGAGCGTGCTGAGGTTGTCCACCTTCACCGCGTAGAAGCTGACGCTGACGATGAGCAGCCACGACGAGTAGAGCATCGAGGTCGCCAGCACGAGGAGCGCGAGGGCCTGCAGCACGCCCAGCAGCGACGGCCCCTGCCCCAGCTCGCGAAACGCCAGCGCGAAGACGATGGCCGCGTGCACCAGGCCGGCGGCGCGCCAGAGGTGAAAGCGCGCGGTGGACACCAGCACCTGCGCGTCGTGGGGCTTGAGGAGCACGAAGTCGAGGGTGCCCTTGCGCACGTGGTCGAGCACCGACGAGAGCGACGGCGAGATGGCGCCGTCGATGACGGCCTGGAGCGTGATGAAGCAGCCGACGACGAGGAGCGTCTCGCCGAAGCTCCAGCCGGGCACCCCGCGCGACGCGGGCCCGCCGTACACCACGAAGAGCGGCAGCACCGCGGCCACCGTCCAGAAGAGGCCGATGACGAGGTCGAGCACGAAGTCGAGGCGGTAGGCCAGCGCCAGCATCGCCGAGGCCTTGAGCTGAACCGAGAGCAGCGCCCCCGTGCGTCGCAGGGCGCCGCTCATCCGCCGAAGGCCTGAAAGCGCGAGACGCCGCGCGTCCACATCGTCAGCGAGAGCGCGCCCAGGCCGAGCGCGAAGAGCGCCTGCCGCGCCACCAGCCCCAGCGCCGCGTCGAACGGGACCCGACCGGTCATCAGCTCGACGGGCAGCGAGAGCACGTAGCGAAACGGCAGCCACGCGCTCACCTCGCGCAGCCACGGCGGGAAGAAGTCGAGCGGCACCAGGTAGCCCGAGAAGACGAAGAAGAGCGCGAACCACAGGTCCATCACGCGCAGCGAGCTGTCGACCGAGAAGCTGAGCGCGCCGACGGCCACGTTGACGAAGAAGGTGATGAGCCACGCGCCGAAGATGCTCAGCGGGAAGAGGAGCCACAGCCGCCAGTCACCCGACAGCGCGTCACGGTGCGCGACGAAGAGGAAGACGGCCACCGGGAGCGTCACCAGCGCGCGCAGCGGCAGGTACGCCAGGTTCGAGGTGGCGAACGCGATGAGCGGGTGCAGCGGCTTCAACAGGCGCATCGCGAGCGTGCCCTGGCGCACCTCGAAGTTGATCTCCCAGGCGGCCCACGCGGCGACCAGCTGGCGCACGATGAAGACGCAGAGGAAGTAGCCGACGAAGCTGCCGCTGCTCCACGACGCGCCACCCTGCCCTTCCACCGGCGCGACGTCGGCGATGCTCGTCCACAGCAGCATCATCACCAGCGGCATCGTCGTCGAGAGCACCCACACCACCATCTCGGTGCGGTACGCGGCGGCCTCGGCGAAGCCGACCTTCAGCAGCGTGGGCAGCGCGCGCAGGCTCATGGGTGGGCGCGGAAGAAGGCGGGCAGCTCGGTGACGCCCAGCTCGAGCCACTCGTGCGCCTTGTCGGGCGCCGTCACCACCCGCACCTCGACGCCCTGCGCCCGCAGCTTCGCCTCGTAGGCGCGCATGGTGGCGATCGGCACCACCGCGTCCAGCGCGCCGTGGAGGAACACCGTCGGCGGGTGGTCGCTCGGGAGCGCGTCGGGCACCACGCACACCGGCCCGCCGCAGGTGGCCCACGAGGCCGAGTGCACCGCGAGCGCCTTGAAGCGCCCCGGGTACGAGAGCGCCATGCGGCTGGTCATGTAGCCCCCGCTCGAGATGCCGCCGGCGTACAGGCGCGCGCCGTCGAGCGGCCCGAGCGCGCCGGTCGAGAGGCCGTCGAAGAGCGCCAGCATGAGGTGGTGGTCGGGCGCGTTGCTCCACATCACCGACCACTGGGGCACGTTGGTGTCCCAGTACGAGGCGCCAAAGAGCCGCACCTCGGGCGTCACCACCGCGAAGCCCGCGTCGAGCAGCGCCTGCACCGTCGAGGTCTGCCAGAGGGCGCCGAAGGGGTCGGCCGGCACCGCGCTCCACGTGCGCTGGGCGCTGAAGAGCGAGCCCTGGAACAGGAAGACGGTGGGCCAACCGGCCGGCGGCGCGGCGCCGCGAGGCACGCCCACGTGCACCAGCCGCGTGAGGGCGATGGGCTGCGCGACGGTGAGCTCGAAGGTCCGGTGCGCGCACGAGAGCCGCTCGCCCTCGAGGCTGCACGGCGGCGCGCCGGCGTCGACGCCACCGTCGGTGAGCTCCCGCACGGGCCCCGCGTCTACGCTGCCATCGGCGCTGGACGGCGCCGGGGCGCAGGAGGCAAGGACGAGGAGGGCCACGGCGCGACGCACGGCGACGGGCGTACTCCGATTTCTGCCAGCGTGAAACGAGCCACCCGGCTACGACACCCGGCATGGCGAACCCCCTGGTGTCCGACCGCCTCATCGACTTCCTCCTCTACGAGGTGCTCGACGCCGAGGCCCTGTGCGCCCTGCCCGCCTTCTCGGAGCACTCCCGCGCCACCTTCGACCCCTGGCTGGGCGCCTGTCGTCGCGTCGCCCGCGAGGTGCTGTGGCCGACCTACCGACCGATGGATCTCGAGCCCCCGCGCTTCGAGGGCGGCCGCGTCTTCGTGCACCCCTCGATGCGCACCTGCTGGCGGGAGCTCGTCGGCCTGGGCGTGCTGGCGGCCTCGCGGCCTTCGAGCGTGGGAGGCCAGCAGCTCCCGCTCACCGTCTCGACGCTGTCGAACGTGTACCTGATGGCCGGCAACCTCTCGGCCTACGCCTACGCCGGGCTCACCACCGGCGCCGCGCACCTCATCGAGGCCTTCGGTGACGACGCGGTGAAGTCGAGCTTCCTCGCCGCGATGTACGAGGGCCGCTGGACGGGGACGATGGCGTTGACCGAGCCGCAGGCGGGCTCGAGCCTGGCCGACGTGAAGTCCACCGCGACGCCCACCAGCGGCGGGCGCTTCCTGATGAAGGGCAGCAAGATCTTCATCTCGGGCGGCGACCAGGACGTCACCGAGAACATCGTGCACCTGGTGCTCGCGCGCATCGACGGCGCGCCCGCTGGCACCCGGGGCATCTCGCTCTTCGCGGTGCCGAAGCTGCGCCCGTCGGGCGAGGGCCTGCGCGCCAACGACGTCACCATCGCCGGCGTCATCCACAAGATCGGCTGGAAGGGCCTGCCCAGCGTGGCGCTCTCGCTCGGCGACGAAGGCGACTGTCACGGCTGGCTGGTGGGGCCCGCGAACCAGGGCCTCAAGTGCATGTTCCAGATGATGAACGAGGCGCGGTTGATGGTGGGCGCGAACGGCGCCGCCACCGCGTCGGCCGCGTTCCACGAGTCGCTGGCCTACGCCCGGGAGAGAAAGCAGGGCCGGCCCCTGGGCTCGACCGACGCGAACGCCGAGCCCGTGGCCCTCACCGAGCACCCCGACGTGCGGCGCATGCTGCTGCGCCAGAAGGCCATCGTCGAGGGCAGCCTCGCCCTCATCGGCCTCACCGCGCAGCTGGCCGACTGGTCGGAGCACGCAGAACAGGCCGAGCGCCGCGCCGAGGCGAAGCTGCTGCTCGACCTGCTCACGCCCATCGCCAAGACGTTCCCGGCCGAGAAGGGCTTCGAGGCCAACGCGCTCTCACTGCAGCTCCACGGCGGCTACGGCTACTCGAGCGAGTACCTGCCCGAGGCGTGGCTGCGAGACCAGAAGCTCAACACCATTCACGAAGGCACCACCACGATTCAGGGGCTCGATCTGCTCGGGCGCAAGGTCATCGCCGGCGGGGGCGCGGCGTTGATGGCCCTCGACGGCCGGGTGCGTGACGCGGTGAAGCGCGCGCAGGCGGCGGGCTTCGACGCGGCGCCGCTGGAGCGGGGCATGGACGAGCTGGCGCGCGTGACGGGCGTGCTGGGGGCCCGCGGCGCCTCGGGAGACGTGCTGGGCATGATGGGGCACTCGGCCGACTTCCTCGAGCTGGCCTCGACCGTCGCGGTGGGCTGGGCGTGGGTCGAGGTGGCCGCGCGCGCCGTGCAGAACGACGACGACTTCTCGCGCGGGTTGAGGCAGGCCGCCAGCTACTGGCTGGCGACCGAGCTGCCCCGCGCCCAACACCTGGCGCGGCTGTGCGAGACGAACGAGCGCAGCTACCTCGACGTGAACGAGGCCTGGCTCGACTGAGGCGAAGGTTAGATCGCGTCCTTCTGCTCGAGCACCCACAGGGTGGCGGCGACGTCGGCGTTGCAGTCGAAGGTGCGCTGCGCCTGGCTCACCGTCGTCCACGAGGAGCCGCCCTTCTCGATCTTCCCGTTCTCGAAGGTGGCCTGGGTGCTGCCGCCGATCTCGACGTGCCACTTGGAGCCGCGCTTGACGGCCTTGCCCTTGGTGGAGCCGCCCTTCTCGATCACGATCTCCGACGACGACTCCTTGTAGGTGAACTTGGTGCTCCCGCCCTTCTCGACGCGGCCATTGTTGCACTTGTAGTCGGCGGCGAAGGCGGGGAGCGCGGCGATGGCGATGGCGGCGACGAGCAGCTTCTTCATGGGGGTGGCCTCTGGGTGGGTGTGGGTGTGGAACGTCGTGAGCGTGACCCGGACGGCGGCCCGGGGGTGCAGAATTGTGCGCCGTGGACGGTCTGGTAACCAAGTGATTCAACGCGACGTAACCGGGCCCATGCGCTGGTCACTCCTTACCGTGCTGCTGTTCCTCCCCTCGATGGGGTGGGGGCAGTGCACCACCTGAGTCAACCCTGCGCTCCCGGTGGGAGCCGACGGCATCAGCTTGAGCGCCCGGGCCGACGCCTGGGCGGTGGGCGCGCAGCTCGTCGCCGGGTGGATTCCGTTTCCCACCCGGCAGGCCAGCGGCGTCACCGTCGACGACCCCACCAAGGCGCGGCTCGATCTCGGGCTCGCCACCGTGCTCGCCAGCTTCGGGCGCGGCGAGGGCCTGGGCTTCGAGGCGCAGCTGCCGATCGGCGCCATCGCGCGCTCCGACATCGTGAACGGGCAGCAGCTCGACGTGGGCGCGGGCGACCTCGAGGCGCGCGTTCGGTACCTGGGGCGCGTAGGCAGCCTGAGGTGGCAGGTGATGGCCGGCGCCGCGCTGCCGACGGGCGCGTACACCGCGCGCAGCGGAGAGCTCGCCCTCATCGAGAACGCCCGGTACCTCACGCTCGGGCGAGGCACCACCTGGGCGCTCGCCGACGTCGACCTTCGCCTCACCCTGCCCGCGCGCTTCGGCGTCTTCGCCACCTCCACCGGCCGCGTCGCGGTGGCCGACGCGCGCGACGGCTTTCGCTGGGGCCCCGAGGTGCGGGCCACCGCCGGCGTCACCTTCGGCCCCGTCGTCGAGCGGCTCTCGTTCGCGCTCGGGCTCGAGACGCAGTGGCGCGCGCAGTCGAGCGAGATCGACCCCTTCACCTCGGCGCGCCTGCCCTCGGTGAACACCGGCGGGCTGTGGCTGACCGCGACGCCGTCGGCGCAGGTCCGCGTCGTCGACGCCCTGGCCCTCTTCGTGGCGGCGCGTCTGCCCGTGGCGCAGCGCACCGAGGGCCTGCAGTTCGTTCCGTCATCGGGCGTGTTCGCGGGCGTGGCGGGCGCGTGGGAGGTGCTGCGCCCGCCCCCGCAGGTGAGCGCCGCTCCGACGGCGGGCCGCGTGACGGTGGTGGACTACTGGGCGACCTGGTGCGCACCCTGCCTGAAGCTGTCGCCGGTGCTCGACGCGCTCGAGGCGAAGGAGCCGCGCGTGGTGGTGAAGCGGGTCGACGCGTCGAAGCTGTCGCCCGAGGAGCTCGACGCGCTGGTGCCGGGCGCGACCGGGTTGCCGCTGGTACAGGTGTTTCGCGCCGACGGCTCGCTGGCGGCGCGGTTGGTGGGTGATGAGGTCTTCCGAGTCGAAGCAGTCGTGAAAGAGGCCCTGCAATGAAGTCAACACGGTTGGTTCATGGAGTGCTGGTGGCGTGCGGCGCGGCGGTGAATGACGGCGGCGCGGTCGACGCCGGGCTGGGCCAGCGCACGGGCGGTGGCGCTCCCGACGCGACGGCGGGCGGAGCGGCGGGCCAGGGTGGCGGCGCGGCCGGAGGCTCGGTCGGCAACGCCGCGGGCGGCATGGCGCTCGCCGCGATGTACCCGACGTGGACGCTGACCGACCTGCAGCCGCTGAGCCCCCGCGCCAACGAGACCTACGGCCTCTCGGCCTTCGCGGGCCGGCCGCTCGTGGTGGTGTTGATAGAGGGGTTTTGAACGAACTGTCGGTCCCAGGCTGGGATCGCCGAGTCGTTGTGGAGCGAGCTGAAGAGCGAAGGCCGTACGGTGCAGTTCGTGGCGCTGTCTGACTCCAACGCGAGCTGGTTCCTCACCTCACCGCCCTCGCCGGCGCTGACGATGCCCCTGTTCCGCGACCCGTCGCCCGCGCGCACGGCGTGGAGCCAGCTCGAGGCGGGGGCGGTGAAGCACGACACCTTCGTCTTCGACGCCGCCGGCCAGAAGGTGCTGTCGTGGAAGGCGTCGGCGCGCAGCGTGTCGCAGTGGAGGAGCGACCTCGGCGCGGCGGTGCGGGCCCTGCCTCGCTGAGGGGCCCGGCGGCGGCTCAGCGAATCACCCGGGCGGCGATGCGCCACCGGGGGTGACCGCGGGGCTCCCGGGAAGCTGGGTCCACGTGTAGCGCAGCGGGAGCTCGCCGGTGCTGGAGGAGCCGCTGAGGGCCACCTGCGCGCCGGGCGTCACCACTTGAGGCGCGCCAACGACGGCGACGGGCACCACACCACCGGCTGCGCTTCCACCGGCTGCGCTTCCACCGGCTGCGCTTCCACCGGCTGCGCTTCCACCGGCTGCGCTTCCACCGCCTGCGCGTCCACCGGCTGCGCGTCCACCGGCTGCGCTTCCACCTGCTGCGCTTCCACCTGCTGCGCTTCCACCGGCTGCGCTCCCACCGGCTGCACTCCCACCGGCTGCACTCCCACCGGCTGCACTTCCACCGGCTGCGCTTCCACCGGCTGCGCTTCCACCGGCTGCACCGCCACCGCTGCCGGCGTCGGGGGACCCGCGGGCCCACCATCGAGCGCGACCGAAGCACCGCCGCCGGGCGTCATCGTGTACGGGCCGACCTCATTGCGCGCGGCGCTCACGAGCACCGAGTCGACCTTCAGCGGAGTGAGGCCGACCTTCTCGAGCGCGAGGGAGTAGACGCCGACGCCGAGGGTAGCGAACGAGAAGCGGCCCTCGGCGTCCGTCTGGGCGCTCTGCTCGACGCCACGCGCGGCAGCGCGGACCGACACGGCGTCGATCGGCGCCCCATCAGGCTGGAGCACCCGGCCGCTCAGCTGCCCGACTGCGGGACCTCCCGGGTTGGGCACCAGGTCAACTGGCCGACGCGCTCCTCACGGCCGGCGCCGACCTGGAGTGTCGTCGCGGCGCCATCGTAGCCCTGGGCGAACGCCGAGAGCACCACGTTGCCCTCGGGCACCCCGCCCAGCGTGAAGCTCCCGTCGTCGCCGGTGTACGCGAGCTGGGGCAGCTCCGGCAGGAACACCGTGATGCCGCCATGCCCTGCGGTGAGCTGAGCACGGTCGCCCCGCTTCACCACGCCCACCAGCGTCGCGTTGCGGTCCAGGAGGAGCAGCCCCAGGTTCACGTCCTTCCCGAAGCCCGCGCGCGCGGACTCGAGCGTCACCACCTTCGTCTGCTCGGCCACGCCATCGCCGTCGGCATCGAACGAGAAGAGCAGGCGCCCGGCGCGCACCGTCAGCCCGCTGAGCAGCACGTTGCCATCGTCGTCGGCCACCGCCCGAAGCGTGGTGCCCACCAGCGTCACGGTGGCGCCCTTCGCGGGAACGCGCTCCTGGCGGTTGGGGATGGCGGTGACGAGGGTGGCGCGCACCGTGCCCGGGCCCTCGACCGGCGCCGGCGGCAGTTGGGTGTCGAGGCACGAGAGGAGAACGAACGACAGCAGCCATCAATCGCGGCTACTCCAGCCCGGCTCAGCGTGACCCGCAGCTCGTACGTCAAGTCGTTGGAGCGCATCTTCGGCTTGCCGGTGAACCCCCGCGTGCAACGACTTCTCCGACTCCTTCGAGCCGGGCTTCTTCCCCTGACACCGTCGCGCCGAGCCCCGCTATGAAGCGCCGGGCATGCAGACGTCTCCCTGGCCAGACAGGCTCCGCGCCCTCGAGCGCGCCGTGGAGCAGGCCCAACGCGCCGCTCCTGGCCGCCGGCTCGTCGGGCACCTCAAGCTCGAGACCTCGCGCCGGGTCACCGACGTCTTCCTCGGAGACGCCACCCAGGTGGAGAGCGCCGTCGCCATCATCGACGCCGAGGCCGCGCCGATGGCCGAGATCTTCTTCACCACCGACGAGGGCCACGTCTACGAGGTGGAGGTCGATGGGCGCCCGGTGTCGGGGCGGCTGCTCGAGAAGCACCTGCTGGCCTTCGAGGGCGGCGCGCTGCGGCGGGTGGTCACGCCCGACGAGGTCTTCGTCCGTCGCCACGATGGCTGGCACCCGGCCGCCGACGCCAGGCCCCCTTCCATTCAGGGCAGGCCGGCCAGCGCGCGACAGGCCTTCCGGTCTCCGCTCGAGGTGACGCTCGACCCGGCGCAGCAGCGCGCGGTCGACCTGCCGAGGCACGAACACCTGCTCCTCCTCGGCGAGGCGGGCTTCGGCAAGACGACGGTGGCGCTCCACCGGTTGCTCGCGCTGCGCGAGAGACACCTGGCGGGCGGCGAGCGCCGCTTCCGGGGCGCCGTGCTGGTGCCGACCGAGGGCCTGCGGCGGCTGACCACCCTCATGCTCGAGCGCCGCGACGTGCACGACGTCGACGTGTGGACCTTCGATGAGTGGGTGACCGACGAGGCGCGACGGGCCTTCCGAGACCTGCCGCGGCGGCTCTCCGAGAACACCCCCTCTCCCATCATTCAGCTCAAGCGCCACCCCGCCCTGCGGCCCACGCTCGAGGCGTTCGTCGAAGCCCACCCCAGGCCGATGGAAGACGAAGACCGGCCGCGCCGCAGCAACGCCCTCGCCTCGCGCGCCGACCTCGAGCACCTCTTCGGCGATCGCGCGTTGATGCGGCCCGTGGTGGAGCGGACGAAGGGAACGCTCTTCCCCAACGTCGTCGAGGCCATCGCCCAGCACACCAAGGTGCAGTTCATGGACCCCAGCGACGCGCGCTACAGCCACGTCGATCTCGACGCGCGCACCGCGGTCGACGGGCGCGGCCTCGACGAGGGCACCCCGCTGGAGGACGCGAACTCCATCGACCCGGAGGACCACGCGGTGCTCTTCGAGCTCGAGCGGCTGCGGGCCCTGCAGCGCCGGAAGCCGCCCATGCCGCTGGGGGCCTACGACGTGGTGTTCATCGACGAGGCGCAGGAGTTCGCGCCCATCGAGCTGGCGGTGATGGCGCGCGCCCTGCGGCGCGGCGGCGTCTTCGTGGTGGCCGGCGACGCGGCCCAGCAGGTCGACCCCACGGCGGTCTTCACCGGGTGGGACGGGGTGATGGCCGAGCTGGGCGTGCCGGGCGCGCGGCAGCTGCGGCTCGAGGTGAACTACCGCTGCCCGCCCGACGTGACGAACCTGGCCCGCCACGTGCTCGACCCGACCGTGCCGCTGGCCCCGACACCCGCCGTCACCTGGGCGCCCTTCGCCGCCCCGTTCCACCTCTCGGTGTGGCTGAGCGACGCCTTGAGCGCGTTGATGGGCGACGACGCGTCGGCGAGCGTGGCCGTCATCTGCCGAACGCCCGAGGCGGCCAAGCGGGTGCACCAGCGCCTGCGCGGCGTCACCACCACCCTGGCGCTCGACGGCGACTTCCCCTTCAAGCCCGGCGTCGTCGTCACCTGCGTCGCCGAGATCAAGGGCCTCGAGTTCGACCTGGCGGTGCTGCCCGACGCGGGCGCGACGACGTGGGCGAACACCCAGGACGCACGGCGCGGGCTGTACACCGCGATGACGCGCGCCTCCCACCGGCTGGTGCTGGCCTGGGCCGGCGCGAAGAGCCCCCTGCTCGAGTGACGTGCCTTTCGCGAGGCGCGCGACTATGGGCCCGCGGCTCCGTGCGCCCCCGTCTCGTCAGCCTCATGGCTCTGCTCAGCTCCTCGGCGGCGCTGACGGCGCCCGCGCGCGACTTCGAGCCCCCCGCCGTGCGCCCGCGCGTCACCGTCACCCGCACCCAGGCGGCGCTGACCCTCGACGGCGTGCTCGACGAAGCGGCCTGGCGCGAGGCCGCGCTGCTCGACCCCTTCGTGCAGATCGACCCCGAGCTGCTCGCGCCGGCGGCGCACGGCACCCGCGTTCGGCTGTTGGCCACCGACGACGCGCTGTGGGTCGCCGCCCGCTGTGACGATGACGCGGGCCCGTCGGGCATTCAGCAGACCGACCTGCGCCGTGACTTCTCGCTCTCGCGCGGCTTCGACTGGTTCGGCGTGGTGCTCGACCCGCTGGGCGACGGCCGCAACGCCTTCGGCTTCTTCGTCACCCCCTGGGGCAGCCAGCACGACGTGCAGGTCATCGACGACGAGATCGTCGAGACGCAGTGGGACACCGTGTGGCAGGCGGCGGTGTCGCGCGACGCGAAGGGCTACACCGTCGAGCTGAAGCTCCCGTGGAAGAGCCTGCGCCTCGACGCGGAGCGCCTGGTGTGGGGCTTCAACGCCGCGCGCGCCGTGCGCCGCACCATGGAGCGCTCGGCGTGGAGCCCCTTCCCGCGCAACTTCGGCCCCTTTCGCATGCCGTACGCCGGCGAGCTGGCCTTCACCGAGCCCCCCTCGACGCGCGCGGGCCTCAACCTGCAGCTGCGGCCCTACGGCATCGTGCGGTTCGATCGCGCCGGTGACGGCGCCCTCGGGGTGCGGCCGAACGCAGGCGGCGAGGTGACGTGGGCGCCCTCACCCAACAGCGTCGTCGATCTCACCGGCAACACCGACTTCGCCGAGGTCGACGTCGACCGGCGGGTGGTGAACCTCTCGCGCTTCTCGGTGCTCTTCCCCGAGCGGCGGCAGTTCTTCCTCGAGAACGCGGGGCTCTTCACCATGCCGGCCGGGCTGGTGCAGCCGTTCTTCAGCCGCACCATCGGGCTCTCCAACGGCCAGCCGCAGCCGCTCTCGGCGGGCGGGCGCTTCGTCTACCGCTCCTCGGAGCGCAGCTTCGGCGCGATGGTGGTGCACACCCTGCCGACGTCGATGCAGCGGTCGAGCCTCTTCGGAGTGGCGCGCTACTCCCACCACCTGCTGGGAGAGAGCCGCGCGGGCGCGATGCTGGTGGCGCGGCACGACTTCGAGGCGGGCCCCACCGCGTCCGCGACCAACCTGGTGCCGGTGGTGGACGTGCTGCTGCGCAAGGGCATCGCGTCGCTGTCGGCGATGGCGTCGGGGAGCTTCGACCAGACGCACGACGGCGCCACCGCCACCACCGGCCTCACCGGCTCCCTCGAGGGCAGCGTGCAGGGCTCGTGGGGCCGGCTGTGGGTTCGCGGCTCGGGCCTCTCGCCCGGCTACAAGACGCGCTCGGGCTTCGTGTCGCGCGAGGCGGCGTTCCTGCTCACCGGCAACTGGTACCTCGACTACCGGCCCGCGTGGTTGCCGAGCTGGGTGCGCAGCATTCAGCAGTACCTCGACACCAGCGCGGTCTGGAGCACCCGAGACGGCCGCTTCCAGGAGGCCAACGCGTACCTCGAGGCCCTCTGGGTGACGTTGCAGGGCGGAGACCGCGGGTGGATCTACGGCCAGCGCACCTGGCAGTCGCTGGACGCGCCCTTCGCGCCGGTGCCCGGGGTCTCGTTCCCCGCGGGGACTTCGGTCTTCGACCGCATCGGCGTGGCGGCCTACAGCGAGCAGAGCCGGCTCTTCTCGGCGGGCGGCAACGTCGGGGTGGGCCGCTACTTCCTCGCCGACTTCGTGCGCGCGCAGGGGCAGGTGGGGTTCTCGCCGGTGCCGCACGTCGGGCTCTTCTTGAACTACGAGCTCAACCGCTTCGACGGCGAAGGCGTGCGGCCAGGCGGCGTGTCGTCACACCTGGTGCAGCTCGAGGGCCGGCTTGCGGTGACGCCGCGGCTGCAGCTGATCGGCAGCTACCAGCGCGACACCGCCGGCAACGTGGGCCTGCTGAACGCGCGGCTGGCGTGGGAGTTCTTGCCCCTGTCGTTCGTGTACGTCGTCTTCACCGACACCCGCACCGCGTTCCAGGCGCCCGGCGCGCCGCCGTCGGAGCAGCGGCTGGTGGTGAAGGCGACCTACACCTGGCGGCCGTGACCGACCGCCTGCCCTTCAGTCGTCCGATGAGCGCCGACGCCCCAGCCAGTAGCCGAGCGCCAGGCCCGCCAGCGCGGTGGTGCAGGCGACGATCGGCAGCAGGCTGGGGAGCTCGTCCTGCTCGATGACCCTCGAGCGCAGCCGCTGGAGCTCGGCCGTCGTGCGGAGCACGCCCTCGGGAGACAGGTACGCGCCCCCCCGCACCTCGATCGCTTCGCCGTCGAACGTCTTCACCACACCGCTCTCGACTTCCACCAGGTTCTCGTCCACCGACCCAGCCAACACGACCCAGGGCCCGTCAGCAAGCCTCGGCCGGTCAGGTGGGCGAGACCTGCACGCCGAGCGAGGCCAGCTCCTTGCGCGCAGCCGCCGTGCAGTCGGCTGCGAGCGCCACCGCCGTCGCGCGGAGCAGCGCTGGCTCGAGGCGGCCCAGCACCTCGACGACGAACGCGACGTCCTTCTCTTCGGCGACCGAGACGTCGAGGCGCCAGGCGTCGGCGTCGCGGGTGAAACACCACCGCGCCTGGCCCAGATGGCTGGGCTGACGAACCTCGACCACCGACAGGCCGTGCGCTCGCACCGCGGCGAACCACGCGTCGGGCGCGTTGGTGTCTACCTGCAAGGCGTCGCGCCCACGGAGCCAGGTGGCGGCGCGCACGAGGGCGGCCTCATCGGCGCGCAGGTTGTCGCCGAGCGACACCTTCCGAACCGAGCGCAGGTCCATCGCGTCGAGCAGCGCCGAGGCGGGCGCCAACGAGAAGGCCGCCGGAGCCCACTGCACCAGCAGCCCCAACACCTCGAGCCGCGCCAGCAGCGCCGTCGGCACGGCCGGCAGCATGACCGCCTGCAGGCGCAGCTCCCGAAGGCCCATCAGAAGCGGGGAGCCCAGCAGCGCCGCCAGCGCGACCGACTGGCCGCCCGTCACAGAGAGGCGCTCGAGCGTCGCGAGCTGCGGCTCGTCAGGCCGCGGAAGCGTGCCCCCGGGGCCCCAGCTGGAGAGGCCGACCGACGACAGCACCCCGCGCGAGAACACCGCCGAGCCCTTGACGACGCTCTTCCAGAAGCTCCGCAGCCAGTGCTTCTGGTGCTTCTTCTGGAGCGCCGTCACCCGCGCCGACGCCTTCGGGGTGAGCGCGCGCGCTGCCAACTGGAGCGCCATGAACTCACCGCGCGGGTCTCCGCCCTCGAGCAGCCAGTCGGCGAACGCGTGGCGACGCGCGAGGTCCGCCGGCGCCTTCGCGAGCCACTCGAGGAAGTCGGCCTCGCTCGCTGGCGTCGCGCGCTCCACGACCGGCGCGCGCGAAGGCGGCGCGTGCGTGGGCGCCACCAGCTCGAGCCACCCAAAGCCGGGCACCTGCTCAGCGAGCGCGCGCGCGGCCGGAAGATGTGAGGCGTCACCGTGCGCCAGCAACAGCAGCGCGGCCATGACGAAGAGCGGGTTCGACGCGTCGACCCGAACGATGGGCCGGGTGATCAACCCCGCCGCCGCGGCTGCGATTCGCGGGTCGGGCGGAAAGGCGAGGAGCGCCCGGGCGCGCGCGGTGACGTCGACGCCCGGCCCCTCGGCCAGCCGCTCGAGCAGGAGCGCGACGGCCCCGGACGACCGGGTCGCGGCCAGCTCGAGCCACGCCGCCTGCAGCGCGTCGCGCGGACCCCTGGGCAGCGCCGACGGCACGCGCCCCGGGGGGACAGGCGTCGGCGCGCGGCCCAGGAACGTCCGCGTCGCCTCCACCACCTGATCGCGCCAGGCGGGCACCACGTCGTTGGGCGCGTCGACGACCTCGAGGGGCTCCAGGGCAGCGGCTTGTCCTTCGTGAACGATGAAGACCCCGAGCGCCGCGACGCCGGTGCCGAGCTGCTCCCGAAACCGCAGGGGAAAGCGGCGCAGGTACGACGCCGCAGCAGCGGCGAACACCGGCGTCTTGGGCCACGTGGCCAGCGACAGGAACCGCGCCTCGAGCTTCGGCGCGCTGGTGTCTTCGAGCTGCGCGACCAGCGCCCCGACGTGCGCGTCGTCGCGCGACCCGGCCAGCTCGTCCCACGTCGGGGGCTTCGGCTTCTGCTTACGCGCGGCCACCACACCTCCGAGAGCTCAATCAGCGCGCTCGAGTCCAGACTAGGGTCGGCCCTCATGCAACGACGGGTCGCCCAGGTGCTCGTGTCTGCCACCCTCCTGGCCATCTGCGTGAGCGCCTCGTGCACCGGCGTGCTGGCCCCGGGCCCGGCCGACGACGGCGGCGCGCGCCTCGACGCCGGGCCGCTCGACCCTGGCTGCACCCGAGACGCCGACTGCGACGCGGGCGGCGCGTGCCAGGTGACGACCGGCCAGTGCCAGCAGCTGGGGTGCCTCACCGCCGGCTGCCCGTCGGGCCAGCGCTGTGACTCGACGACCCGCGCCTGCGTCGCCCTCGCCCCCGGCCCGCAGCGCCTCTACCGGGCCGAGACGATCGCCGGCCACGCCATCGACGCGCCCTTCAGCAGCCGCGACGCGGTGGGGCGCGCGGCCCTCGGCCGCTTCGAGCTCCTGGTCGCCTCACGCAACGGCCGATACCTCTACGTCGTCGACGGCTCGGTGGTGGTGCGCGTCGAGGTGACGACCGGGCGCGTCGAGACGCTCTCTGGCCTGGGCTGGCCCGGCGAGGTCGATGGCCCCGCGGCCGTCGCGCAGTTCGAGACCAACTTCTACCAGAACGGCGGGCTCGGGCTCTCGGCCGACCAGCGCCACTTCTTCTTCACCTCGCCCTTCGCGATTCGGCGCGTCGACGTCGAGACGGGCGAGGCCTCGACCGTGCCCCGCCCCTTCGGCCGAACCCTGCGGGCGCTCGCGGTCGGGCGCGAGTCGGGCAACCTCTACGTCACCGACTTCGCGCCCGCCTTCATGGACGTCATCGCGCCCGACGGTGGCGTCGAGGCGCGCGCGCTCCACCACCCCGATGGCGGCGGGCCCATCGGCTACGTCGTCGTCGATGAGCGCCGCGGCGTCGCCTACGGGCTCGACCGCAACCGCAAGTCGGGCGCCTTCTATCGCTGGTCGCTCGACGGCGGCGCCATCGAGTGGCTCAACCCCGAGGCGCAGGGCACCCGCGACCCGATTCAGTACCTGTCGGACGGGCCGGTCGCCCGCCTCGACATGGCCAACCCCGCGGGGCTGAGCATCGACGCCGAGGGCTTCGTGTACATCGGCGCCGGTGATGGCCGCACCTTTCGCCGCTACGACCCAGACCGCGGCGTCGTCGAGAGCCTGTGCCGGGCGCCCAGCGACGCGGGCGACGAGCTCCTCGAGTGGTGCTTCGGCGACGGCGTGCGCAACAGCCTCTTCGGCACCTGGCCCGCGACGCTGGCCTTCGACGACTCGGGCAACGGCTACTTCGGCTACACCGTGTGGCCGCGCCTGGTGATGCTGCGGAGGCTCCGATGACTCGCGCGCTCCTCGTCGTCGCCTGCCTGGTGGCGCTGCCCGGTCGGGCCGAGCCGATGCTGGGGCCCGCGTTCGCCGTCACGCCCGGGGTGACCCAAGAAGGACAAAGTCAGGCGCGCGTGGTGGGCACCGACACCGGCTTCTTCGTGGTGTGGCAGGCCGGCGCCGGGCGCAACGCGCGCATTCGCGGCGCGCGGCTTGAGGCCGGCGGCCAGTCTCGCGACGCCTCGGGCCTCACCCTCGCCGAGGGCCCCGGTGGCCGCTTCGAGCCAGCGGTCGCGTTCGGGCACGGCGTGCTCTTCGTGGTGTGGAGCGACCTGCGCGACGACACCCAGACGGTCTACGGCGCGCGCTTCTCGCCCGACGGCGCTGCGCTCGACCCCGCAGGCCTCCTCCTCTCGACCGAGCCGGGCGCCCGCATGGCCGACGTCGCGGCCACGCCCACCGGCTTCATCGTGGCGTGGGCGCAGGCCGTCGAGGGCGGCCAGGGCACCGAGGCGCGCGCCCGGCTGCTCGACGCCTCGGGCATGCCCACGGCTGCGCCGCTGCGCTTGAGCCAGGCCCGCCGATGGACCGCCGGCGAAGACCTGGCGCACGCGAGCCTCTCGCGGGCCTACGCCCAGGGCGTGCGCGTCGCCGTGCTGGGCAGCCAGGCGTACGTCGGCTGGGCCGGCAACAGCGGCAATGGCCAGGAGATCGAGGTGACGCGCGCGCTGGTCGACACGGCGACCGGCCAGGTGCTGGCGCCGGCCGCGCGCGCGATGCCGGCGCCCCAGTCACGGGTGTGGAACCCGACGCTCGCGGCGCTCCCCGACGGGGGCGTGCTGGTGTCGTGGACCGACTTCCGCGGCCGCGGTGTGTTGGGGCTGGCGGCGCACAACGGGCTGGTGAGCGCGCCGTCAGGGCTCGACGCGGGCGTGACGCTGGTGTCGTTTCGCGACGACGGTGGCGCGCGCGAGGTGCTGACGCCCGCGGTCGCGCCTTCGAGCGTGGTGGCCTTCGTGGCCGGCGTCGAGAACCCGCAGCGCCAGCGGCGCGTCGAGTGGCGGCTGCGCGTGCGAGAGCTCGGCCCCGACGGCAGCAGCCGGGGCGCCGACGTCACGGTCCCCGAACAGGTGGGCTGGCCTGCGCTCGCCACCGGGCCAACTGGCATCACCGTGCTCGTCACCACCACCGTCAACGGCGCGCCCGGCGAGACGGGCCGGCTGTGGGCTCGAGCTGTGGGCCGCTGACGGCCGCTCGTGAGGGTCGGCCTCACCGAGCCCCCACGCCGCTCGCCGCGCCGGCCAATGGCGCTCGCGCTTGCGCTGAGGCACGCGGATACGTCCCGCGGTTGACGCGAAGGCACGTCCCTCAGAGGACGCGGGCGTCGCCGACAGCGTCGCCGGCGTCTTCCCGTGCCGCCGCGTCACCGCCCGGCTGCGCGAGGTCTGGCTGGAGCGGACGAAGCTCCTGGCCTGGGCCGAAGACGGGTTCGAGCGAACCTGGCCGGTGCCCGCCCAGCGGTGCCGGCCCGGATCACCGCCGCCCCTCGTCGTCGGCCGGAGGACGTCGCGGCTCGCGGAAGGTGGTGCGACGGCGGTCGCCGCGCCACCCGACGGCTCAGCAGCCCGGCACCGTCACCGCGTTGTCGTCGTCGTACACAGCGCCCTTGACGTTGCTCGAGAACGCCGCCGCCGTGCAGGTGAGGTTGCTGCTGGCCGCTTCGCGGAAGACGCCGTAGCCGCCGTTGGGCCCCACCGTGACGTTGGACAAGGTGACCTGCGCGCTGGCGTCGAGGTAGAGCGCGGCGTCGGACTCGGAGTCGCCAGTCCACCGCGCCGAGCCCGCGTGGCGCACGATTGTCTGGGTGAGCACGTTCGCCGGCAGGTTCGACTGAAAGCGCAGGCCCTTCCAGAAGCCCGCCGCGTCAGCCGACTGCCCCTCGAAGGTGACCTTCGCCGTCGCCGTACCGTTGGCGCTCAGCGAGCCCGTGGTGGCCACCTCGAGGCTGGCGTTCTGCGCGAACTGCAGGGTGACGCCGGGGTCGAGCTGCAGCGCGGCGTTCACGAAGAAGCGGTCACGCACGAGCAGCGGCACGCCCTGGTCCTTCCACGTGGCCGGCGCGGTCACCGCGTCGTTGTTGCCGGACACCAGGTGAAGGCCGTTGATGGTGTTGCCGGTGAAGGTGTTGCCGACGCCCAGGTCGCCCACGCGGTCGGGGTGCAGCAGCATCACCCGCCCATTGTCGGTGAAGGTGTTGCGCCCAAAGCCCGGCAGCGCGGCCCGGCCGCTGGCCCACACCGCGTAGCGCTCGTTGTTTCGGAAGGTGGTGTCGGTCACCTGCGCCGCCGCGGCGGCCTCCAGGTAGAGCGCCGCCTTCGACTCGGCGTTGCCGCTCCAGTTCTCGCCCGCGGCGTACTCGATGACGCAGAAGGCGAGCCGCACCGAGGGGGCGCCGGCCGAGCCACCGCCCACCGAGAGGCCCTTCCACAAGCCGGTGTCGGCGCGCGTGAAGGTAATGGGCGCGGTGGCGGTGCCCTGGGCCGTGAGCGTGGCGGCCGTCTCGACCACGAGCGAGGCGTTCTGCGCGAACTTCAGCGTCGCGCCGGGTGCCAGGGTGAGCGCGCCCTTCACGAAGGAGCGGTCTTCCATCTGGTAGGTGAACGCCGGCCAGGTGTGCGTTCCCTCGACGCCGTCGTTGTTCCCGAACACCACGCGCACCGAGGGGGTGGTGTTGGCCTCGAACGTCGTGTCGGCCGGGAGCTGATCGACCACCTGCGGGTGCACGTACGCGGGCGTCAGGTTGCCCGCGAGGGTGAGGTTGGTGAAGGTGTTGGTGACGGCCGCGGTCATCAACAGGCCGTGGCTGGCGCTGCTCCGCACGGTGAGGTGGTCGGCGACCACGCCCGAGGAGCCGTCGAGGAAGAGCGCCGCCGACGACCAGGCCGCGCCCGTCCACTTCTCGCTGCCGGCGTTGGAGATCTCGAACCAGGCCCAGGTGTTGTCCGCGCCCTGGCTGTCGTCGAGCCGCACGCCCTTCCACTTCACGGCCGGGTCGGCGCCGGTGAAGCGCACCGGGGCGTCACTGGTGCCGTTGATCTTGAGCCGGCCCGCGCCGGTGACGCTCAGGCCCACGTCGGTCGAGAAGGAGATCAACACGCCCTTCTCGGCCACCAGCGTGCCGTTGGACAGCGAGAGGTTGGTCTTCACCAGGTAGCAGGAGCCAGCCGGCAACGTCTTGCCACCGGCGAGGTCGGCGCTCTTGAGCTCCTGCGCGACGCACGGGGTCGTCTGGGCAGGGCCGCAGGCCAGGAACAGGGTGGCGGCGAGAAAAGACATGGGATGGCGGACGAAGCGCGCATGGAACTCCCTGGGGTGATGGGTGGAGTGAGACAGGCCCGCGCACACCGCGTGACCATCGACGGATCGTTGGTACGCGCCACGACAACATCCGTCAACCGATACCCACGACGCTCCGCGCGCAGCGCACCAGCACGGTCGATACCGGCGCCGCCCGCTGTCAGCCCTCCGAGGTACAACGCCGCTGCGTGAGCGTCGTGGTGGTGGCTGAAAAACCGTCGGTGGCACGAGACCTGGCCCGGGTGCTGGGGGCCACCGCGCGCGGCGACGGCGTGTTGACCGGCAACGGCCACGTCGTCACCTGGGCCATCGGCCACCTCGTCGGCCTCGAAGAACCCGAAGGCGTCGACCCGCGCTGGCGCCGCTGGAGCTTCGACACGCTCCCCATGTTTCCCTCGCGCTGGCCGCTGCGCGTCTTCGACTCCACCCGCGCCCAGTTCGAGGTGGTGCGCCGCGCGCTGACCGCGAAAGACGTCACCCACGTCATCTGCGCCACCGACGCCGGGCGTGAAGGCGAGCTCATCTTCCGCTTCATCTACGAGGCCGCGGGGTGCCGGCTCCCGGTGAAGCGCTTGTGGATTTCGTCGCTCACCGACGGCGCGATTCGAGACGGGCTCGCGAAGCTTCGGCCGCAGCGAGACTTCGACGGCCTGGCCAACGCCGCGCTCGGTCGAAGCCGCGCTGACTGGCTGGTGGGCATGAACCTGTCACGCGCCTACGGGCTGTCACTCGACGAGGCGCTGTCCGTGGGCCGCGTGCAGACGCCCACGCTCGCGTTGCTGGTCGACCGCGAGCTGGCCATTCGCGACTTCGTGCCCGAGGACTATCTCGAGGTGGTCGCCACCTTCGCGCCCGGTGAGAAGCAGACGTACCAGGGCGTGTGGCACCGCGACGGCGCGAAGGAGCACCCACGCCGGCTCCCCCCGAATGGCGACGAGGCCAAAGCCATCATCGCGCGCGCGAAGTCAGGCGTGGCGACGGTGGCGGACGTCACCTCGAAGCAGAAGAAGCTCCCGCCGCCGCAGCTGTACGACTTGACCGAGCTGCAGCGTCACGCCAACCGCCTCTACGGCTTCTCGGCCCAACGCACCCTCGAGCTGGCGCAGGCGCTGTACGAGCAACACAAGCTCATCAGCTACCCGCGCACCGACAGCCGGCACCTCTCGACCGAGGTGGCCGCCACGCTCGGGCCCGTCACCCAGGCCATCGGCAAGCGCTTCTCACCGCACCTCGCGCCGGGCACCGGCTCACGCCCGCTGGGGAAGCGCTTCGTCGACGACAACCAGGTCAGCGATCACCACGCCATCATCCCCACCACCAGCTCGCCTGAGGGCCGCAGCCTCAGCGGTGACGAGACGCGGGTGTACGAGCTCATCTGCCGGCGGCTCTTGCAGGCGTGGCACGACGACTTCACCTGGGCGGCGACGCAGGTGACGACGCACGTCGAGACGCCTGGCGTCGTCGACCGCTACTTGAGCCACGGCACCGCCATCGAGCAGGTGGGCTGGAAGGTGCTCGACGTGGGCGCGGTGAAGCCGCCGTCCGAGAAGCGCGCGCCGGGCGAAGACGGCGACGACGAGGCGATGCTGCCCTCGGGCCTCTCGCGCGGCCAGGCGCAGCAGGTGCGTGACGCGAAGGCGGTGCCCAGACGCACCCGCCCGCCGCCGCGGCTCACCGACGCCACCTTGCTGACGGCGATGGAGACCGCGGGGAAGACGCTCGACGAGCGCGAGCTGTCCGAGGCGATGAAGGAGAACGGGCTGGGCACGCCGGCCACGCGCGCAAACATCATCGAGACGCTGCTGACGCGCGGGTACATCGTGCGTGAGGGCAAGGCGCTGGTGGCCACCGAGAAGGGCATCACCCTCATCGCCGTGGTGGACCCCGAGGTGAAGAGCGCGGCGATGACGGGCGCGTGGGAGGCGCGGCTCCAGGGCATCGCGAAGGGCGCCGGTGAGCTGCCCGAGTTCATCAGGGGCATCGAGCGCTACGTCGAGTCGGTGATCGGCCGCATTCGCAGCGCCCCGCCGACGGCGCCGAGGCCGCGAACGCCCGGGGCCCCGGGTGGCAGCCCAGGCGTGCCGTCGTCGTCGGTCGCGCCACCGCTGGCCCGGCCGTTGGGCACGGCGCGGTCGCCGAACACCGCGCCGACGACGCGAGGCCCACAGCGCCTCGACGCCTCAATCGCGACGGCGCCGCGCCAGCCCCACCCGACCGACGAGCGCTCGCTGCTGAAGCGCTTCGGCCACGCGGGCTACCGGCCCCACCAGCGCGAGGCGTGCGAGGCCGCCATCGAGGGCCACGACGTGCTCCTGGTGATGCCGACGGGCGCCGGAAAGTCGCTCTGCTACCAACTGCCCGGGCTCGCGCGCGGCGGCACCACGCTGGTGGTCAGCCCGCTCATCGCGCTGATGGAAGACCAGGTCACCCGCCTGCAGGCCCTGGGGCTGGCCGCCGAGCGCATCCACTCCGGCCGCCCGCGCACCGAGTCGCGGCGGGTCTGCGCCGAGTACCTCGAGGGGCGGCTCGACTACCTCTTCATCGCCCCGGAGCGCCTGAGCGTCGCCGGCTTCCCCGAGCTGCTCGCCCGCCGCACGCCCTCGCTCATCGCCATCGACGAGGCGCACTGCATCTCGCAGTGGGGCCACGACTTCAGGCCCGACTACCGCCTGCTGGGCGCGCGCCTGCCGATGCTGCGGCCCGCGCCGGTGATGGCGCTGACGGCGACCGCGACGCCGCTGGTGCAGCGCGACATCGTCAAGCAGCTGGGGCTCGTGGCCGGCGCCAGGCAGCTCATCCACGGCTTCCGCCGGCACAACCTCGCCATCGAGGCCCTCGAGGTGCTGCCGAAGGAGCGGCCGGCGCGCGCGCTGGAGTGGCTGCTCGAGCCCGGCCGCCTGCCCGCCATCGTCTACGCGCCCACCCGCAAGAGCGCCGAGGCCACCGCAGAGGTGTTGCATGCGGGCCGGCTGCGCGTCGCGCCGTACCACGCCGGGCTGTCGAACGCGGAGCGCGACGCCACCCAGACCGCCTTCCTGCGGGGCGACCTCGACGTCATCGTCGCGACGGTCGCCTTCGGCATGGGCGTGGACAAGGCCGACGTGCGCACGGTGTTGCACCTGGCGCTGCCCGGGAGCGTCGAGGGCTACTACCAGGAGATCGGCCGCGCCGGCCGCGACGGCAAGCCCTCGCGCGCGGTGCTGATGCACCACTTCGTCGACCGCAAGACGCACGAGTTCTTCTTCGAGCGCGACTACCCCGACGCGGCGGTGCTGACGAAGCTCTCCCGCGCCCTGTCGGACACTCCGCAAGACAGCGAGGCGCTGCGCCGGCGCGCGCGCGTGAAGGTGGACGACTTCGAGAAGGCCCTCGAGAAGCTGTGGGTCCACGGCGGCGTGCGCGGCGTGCCGGAGGACCAGCTGGTGAAGGGCCACGACCACTGGGCCGCCCCGTACGAGGCGCAGCGCAAGCTCCGGGTGGAGCAGCTGGCCCTGATGGCGCGCTACGCTGAGGGGCACCAGTGCCGAATGGTGTCGCTGGTGAAGCACTTCGGCGACCAGACCGACGACCTGAAGGCGTGCGGCGTGTGTGACGTGTGCGCGCCGGAGCAGTGCGTGGCCGCCCGGTTCGAGGCGCCGACGCCCGCCGAGCTCACCGTGATGTCAGAGGTGCTCGCGCGGCTGCGGTCGATGCCGGGGCTGTCGAGCGGGAAGCTGTGCCGCGAGGTGCTGGGCGAGGCGCCTGCGCTCCGGCCGGGCTTCGAGCGCCTGGTGCACGGCCTCGCGCGCGGCGGGCAGCTGCGCATCGAAGACGCGGTGTTCGTCAAAGACGGGCAGTCGATTCCCTACCATCGGCTGTTCCTGACGGGCCCGGGCGACGCCAGGAAGGCGCGCCTGACGCCGAAGCATCTGCCGGCGCCGCAGCGGCAGGTGCGGGAGCGCAAGGCGAAGCGGGGGCGCCGCGCGTCGCGCACGCCGGCCGTCGAGCTGCCGTCGACGGGCGCGAACGCAGGCCTGGTCGAGGCGCTGCGCGCGTGGCGCCTGGCCGAGGCGAAGAAGCGGCGGGTGCCGGCCTTCCGCGTGCTCACCAACCGCGCGCTGGTGGCGGTCGCCGAGGCGCGGCCCACCAGCGAGCGGGCCCTGCTCAACGTCAAGGGGCTGGGGCCGAAGGTGGTGCAGCAGTCGGGGCGGCAGCTGGTCGAGCTGTGCGCGCGCGGCTGACGCTCGAGCCTCGCACGGCCAGGCCGGCGGCTCCCCGCGACGACCGACCCCAAGTCAGCCGGACCCGGCGACCGCGACCTTCTGCCCCGCTCGGACCCCACGCGTCCCACCTGTCAGGGACGCTCTGCTCATCGGCTCTGAGAGCGCGAAAGGACGGCCCGTTTGACCTCACCCTCCCCACCTCGCTGGCCCACTCGCTGCATCGCGGCGCCCACCATGCCCACCTGGTCAGTCCACCTCTGGTTCACCGAGCCCACCTACGACCTGGCGCGCGACCGCCCGCCGACGCCGCGCTCATGGACGTGGACCGGCGACGCCACCACCGAGAAGGAGGCGACCGCGCTGGCGACCGCGGCCTTTCGCGCCCTCTTCACCCGCTCGAGCGTGGGCTGGGTTCGCGAGATCTTCTCCATCGACGCTCAGCAGCTCTGCCAGTCACTGCCAGCCAGAAAGGCCTCCCGATGAGCGACTTCACCCGCGTCGCCAGGCGCATCGACCACGTCGTCTCGGCCGCGCCGCACACCGTGCTCGGCACCATGCGCAGGGCCGACCACCGGCGGTCGCAGCTGGCGCGCATGCACACCAGCCTGCGCTCCGCGGTGGCCGAGCAGCCCACGCCGGGGCTCCTGGTCTTCGTCGCGGCGGACGGCCTCGGTCAGGTCGGCCGGCTCTGGCTCAAGGCGACCGACGAGGTGCGCGGCGGCGTCATCGGCCGGCACGACATGGTCGATCTCCAGCTCGCCTTTCACGACGAGCTCTCGCTGCGACAGGCGCTCTTCGTGGTGCGGCTCCATGAGGCGCGCGTTCGCTTCTCGGTCGTCGACCTCGACACGCCCAACGGCCTCATCGCCGCCGACGAGCGCCCCGCCCACCTCCTCGAGGGCCAGGCGCCGCTCTCGTTCCGCACCGGCCCCTTCTCGCTGTTCTGCGTGCCCACCGGCCCCGGCGCCGTGCTCCCTGACGACCTCGAGCGGGCGTGGGACTGCTTCGACGCCCACGCCGCGGTCAGGCCGGACTCGTGGGTGCGCCGGCTGTGGCCGCCGTCGAGACGCAGACCCAGCGGCATGCTCTCGGTGTCCACGCCCGGGGCCTTCACCCACTACGCGCTCGACATGGAGGCCCTCGAGCGCGGCGTGCTGGTCGGTCGCGCTCCGCGGTGCGGCGTTCAGCTCGCTCACGACCACGGCGTCTCGAGGGTGCACGCGGTGCTGCTCTCGGTCGACGGGGTGCCCCACGTCATCGACGCCGGCAGCACCAACGGGCTCTGGCTCCTGGGCGAAGAGGTGCGTTGTCAACCGCTCCGAGACCAGGACTGCTTGAGCCTGGGCAACTCGAGCTTCACCTGGAGCGCCGCGCAGTGAACGTGGCTACCATTCCCCGCGGAGGGGATCCCGCAGTGACCAGGAAACCAAAGCAGACCCCGCGTGCGGCGCAGGCGAGCGCGGCGCGCAACGAGCAGGTCGTCCGAATCCTCCGCATTCTTCACCAGCTCGACCGGCTCGGCGGCCGCACCATCTACGAGCTGGCCGAAGAGAGCGGCACCACCACGCGCACCATTCGCCGCGACCTCGAGGCCATTCAAGAGGCCGGCATTCCGCTCGTCAGCGACACCGGCGACGACAGCAAGAAGCGCTGGCGCCTCGACGCCGAGGCCAGCACCCGCGTCACCGCGCTCCTCGAGGCCTCGCACTTCCTCGCGCTCCGCCTGGCGATGGACGAGTCCACCTACGTCCGGCGCAACGAGGCGCTCTTCTCCATCCTCGAAGACCTCGCCAGCCGCGTCGAGAAGGCGCTCGGCGCCAAGGGCCGCAAGCAGCTCAGCGAGCTCGACCAGTGCTTCTTCAGCTGGGAGAAGTTCGCCTGGCGCGACGCGCCGCCCGACGTCGTCTGGCCGCTGGTGTCGGCCATCACCAACCGCAACGCCTGCGTCGTCACCTACCGCGCGCCCAGCAGCGGCAACAAGGACAGGACGTTTCGCGTGTTGCCCCTGCGCCTCATCGTCAACAACGGGGCGCTCTACCTGCACGCCTGGCAGGCCCACTTCAAGACGGTGCTGCTGCTCAACCTGCAGCGGCTCAAGAAGCTCGAGGTGCTCGACGAGACCGAGCCGCTGCCGCCCGACTACGACCCCAGGCGCCTCGAGAGCTCGGCCTTCGGCGTCTTCATCGGCAAGACGACCGAGCAGTACGTGCTCCACTTCGACGCCTTCGCGCGCCCGTACATCGAGGAGCGCGTCTGGCACCCCAGCGAGGTGCGCGAGCCGCAGGCCGACGGTGGGCTCCTGCTCCGCTTCCAGTGCACGCCCTCGTACGAGGTGAGCAACTGGGTCGCCTCGTGGCGGGAGCACGTGCGCGTCGTCGAGCCGAAGAAGCTGCGTGAAGAGCTGCTGGCCCACGCGGGGTACCTGATGAAGACGTACGGGGCCGACGCGTGAGGCGGCTCCACTTCGACCCGGCCTTCGATGGCGGCGTCTGGGCGGGCGCCGCTCCCGCGACCGCGGGCGACTCGTGGCTGGGCCCGCTGGGCACCCTGGGGGCGCTCGAGGGCCTGCTCGGGCTCTCGGCGCGCCCGGTGGGGGCCGGGGTTCGCGTCGGCCAGGCACTGCGCGGCCTGCTCGAGGCGCCCGACGGCTTCTGGAAGGCCTCCCTCGAGGTCGATGGGCTGTCGACCGCGCGCGAGCTGCTCCAGTGGGCCGACTGGCTGCGCCTCGAGGGGTGGGCCGGCGAGGGTGGCGCGCGCCTCTCGGCGCTGTGGGCCGCGCTCGAGGCGGTCGACCCGGGCCCTGCCGAGCGCCTGCGGCGCGTCGTGGAGCGGCTCGAGCGGTTCAGCGACGTGCGGTTCGAGCTCGAGCTCTTCGCCGACCCCCGGGCCCTGCCGGTCGTCTGGCAACGGGCGCTCCAGGCGGCGGCCTCGGCGACGGCTACCACCACGCTCGCGCAGCCGGCGACCGCCGCCGAGGGGCTGCAGAGCGCGCAGCGGGCCGGCTTCGTTCCCGACACCAGCGAGCGCGCGCTGCAGCTGCTTCGCCCGCATGGTCCGCTCGTCGCGGCCGACGTCGTCGCGGCCGCGCTGGCGGCGTCGCAGCACACCCCCACCGTCATCATCGGGAGCGACCCGGTGCTCGACGCGGCGCTGCGACGCTACGGCGTGGCGACCACCGGCGCGCCCCAGGCGCCCCACGACAACGTCATCGGAGAGCTGCTCCCGCTCCTCGTCGAGCTCGGCCTCTCGCCCGCCGACCCGCAGCGCGCGCTCGAGCTGCTCACCATGCCGGGCGGGCTCATTCACCCACGCGTCGCCAGGAAGCTCGTTCACGCGCTCCAGAAGTGGCCCGCGGTCGGCAGCCCCGCGTGGCACGAGCACCTCGCCGCGGCCCTGGCCGAGCTCGACGACGACGACGCGCGGGCGAAGGCCGCGACCCGGGTCACGCGCGTCTTTGGCGGCGACGTGCGGGCGCCGGCGGCGTACCCGACCTCCGTCTTGTTGGAGCGCGTGGGGTTCCTCCAGCAGTGGCTCCACGGGCGCATCGAGACCAGCGCGCGCCCCGAGGAGCAGGCCCGGTACCGGGCGGCCTCGAGCCAAGCCGCGCTCTTCAAGAACCTGGTGGAGCGCACCTCGGAGCCGACGCTGTCGATGACCCAGGTGCGCCGCTTCCTCGAAGAGGCCCACCGCGGCATGGCGACGTCGCCGGCCTTCCCGCGACAGGCTGGCGTTCACGCGGTGGCCTCGCCGGGCGGCGTGGTGGGGCCGATCTCGCGCGTCGTGTGGTGGAACTACACGCGAACGAGCGCGCCAGCGCCGCGCCTGCCCGGGCTCTGGGCCGAGGAGCGCGCGGCCCTCGAGGCGGCGGGGGTGCGGCTCCCCTCCTCCGCGGACCTCGCCCGCCAGCAGGCGATGCAGGCCAGGCGCCCGTTCCTTCGCGCGACCGAGAGCCTCTGGCTGGTGGCCCCGCGCCACGAGGCGAACGGAGACGAGGCCACCCCGCACCCGTCGTGGGACGAGGTGGCCGCCCGCGTCAAGCGCAGCCAGCTCCTCGAGCGGTTGGTGCGCAGCGAGCCGTTGCTGCTGAGCCCGGTGAAGACGAAGGTGGCGGCGTTCATTCCGATTCCGGCGCCGGTCGCTGACTGGAAGACCGCCCGGCCCATCGAGCGGCGCGCGAAGGAGTCGCCGTCGTCGGTCGAGCTGCTGCTGGGCTGTTCGCTCCAGTGGGCGCTCACCTACCCAGCCCGCCTGCGCAGCGGCGCCTCGGCGCGCCTGCCGTCAGGAGACCAGCTGCTCGGCTCGCTCGCGCACCACGTGCTCCTCGAGCGCGTCTTGAGGTCGAACGGGTCCACCGCCGACGCCCTGGCGAACGAGGCGCGGCGCGTCTTCGCGGCCGAGGGGCCGGCGCTCGCGGCCCCGCTCTTCCTCCCGGGCGGCACCGGTGAGCGCGGCATCGCCGAGCAGGTCGTCGCGGCCTCCGCGCGCGCGCTGTTCGAGCTGGTCGACCGGGGGTGGAAGGTCGAGTCGACCGAGGCGCCCATTCTCGGAGAGGCGTTCGGCGCCGCGTTCGAGGGCATTCCCGACCTGGTGGTCGAGAAGGCCGGCGTGCGCGCCATCGTCGACCTGAAGTGGAGCGGCGGAGGGTACCGCCGCCGCTCGCTCGAAGACGGCCTCGCCTTTCAGCTCGCCGCCTACGCGCAGCTGCTGGGGCAGACCGGCGCGACGAAGAGCGAGGTCGCGTACTTCATCCTCACCAGCCAGACCCTCATCACCGCCTCGACCGGGCTCGCAGGCTCGGCCGGCGCGCTGAAGGCCGTGCGGACGCCGACCGAGACGTGGTCGCTCTTCGACCAGGCGTACCGCGCTGGCTGGGCGCGCGTCGCGACCGGCGCGCTGGCGGCCCCCGGGGTGGTCGACGAGAAGGCGACGCCGAAGACGGCCGTCGACGACGAGGGCGCGCTGACGTTGCAGCCGCCGTGTCACTATTGCGACTTCACCGGAATCTGCGGCCGTCGCTACGGCCGAATCGAGGTCGAGCCCTCATGACGAACATCGAGGTCGTCTCGGCGAGCGCGGGGAGCGGAAAGACGACGCGCATCGCGCGGGAGCTGCGCGAGCGGGTTCAGTCGGGTGACGCGCGGCCCGAGTGCGTGCTGGCGACGACGTTCACCAACAAGGCCGCCGACGAGCTCAAAGAGCGCGCGCGGAGCGAGCTGTTCCGCGCCGGGCTCCACGACGAGGCCATGCGGCTCGAGGGCGCCCGCATCGGCACGGTGAACTCGGTGTGCGGGCGGCTGGTGGCCGACTTCGCCTTCGAGCTCGGGCTGTCGCCTGAGCTGCGCGTCATCGACGAGGACCAAGCGGCGGTCGCGCTCCGGCGGGTCATCACGCGCGTCGTCACCGACGCCGAACGAGAGCGCCTCTCGGAGCTCGCCTCGCGCTTCAGCGACTTCGACTGGCAGCAGAACGTCGAGCGCCTGCTCGTCCATGCCCGCACGAACCTGCTCGACGAGGCAGGCCTCGAGGCGTCGAAGCGCCGCAGCGTCAAAGGGCTGCTCGGGTTTCTGCCCGCCTCGGAAGGAGCCCCTGCCGCGCGCGACCAGGCGATGGTGGCGGCGCTCGAGCGGCACCTGCAGGAGGTCGACCCGAAGGACTCGACGAAGACGACCCGCGACGCCGTCGCCAAGGCCCAGGAGCTCCTCGCCACCCTCAGGGGCGGCCCCGCCAAGTGGATGCAGTGGGCCAAGGTGAAGGGCGCGATCGCCGGAAAGAAGTCGGACGGCGCCTTCGACGCGCTCCGGGCGATGGCCGGCGAGGTCGACACCCACCCCCGCCTCCGCAGCGACCTCGAGAGCGCCGTCACGCTCACCTTCGACGTCACCTCGCGCGTGATGAAGGCCTGGCGCGAAGAGAAGGCGCTGCTCGGGGTCCTCGACTTCGTCGACCAGGAGACCCTCGCGCTCGAGCTGCTGCAGAACGAGGCCCTCTCGAAGCGCCTCGAGGGCACCCTCGACCTGGTGCTGGTCGACGAGTTCCAGGACACCAGCCCGCTGCAGCTCGAGCTCTTTACCCGCCTGGCGCGCCTGGCGAAGCGGTCGGTGTGGGTCGGAGACCAGAAGCAGTCCATCTTCGGGTTTCGCGGCACCGACCCGGCCCTGATGGACGCCGCCATCGACGCCGTCCTCGGGGGCCAGGAGCCCGAGACGCTCTCGACGTCGTTCCGCAGCCGCGCGCCGCTCGTCGCGCTCACCTCGAAGCTCTTCGGCGACGCCTTCGAGGCGCACGGCCTGCCCGCCACCCGGGGCGCGCTCACCGCGGCCGGGCCCGACGACGCCGCGCTCGGTCCCCCGCTCGAGTGGTGGCCGATCACCGGCAAGAACCTGGAGGCGCGGTTCGCGGCGACGGCGAAGGGCATCGTCCAGCTCCTCGCTGACGAGACGGCGCGGGTGCGCGACCGCGTCGACGGCACCCTCAGGCGGCCGACGCCGCGCGACGTCGCCGTGCTGTGCCGCACCAACGCCCAGTGCCGCGCGCTGGCCGACCAGCTCGCCCTCGTGGGCACCGCCGCCACCGTTCGCAGGGCCGGCCTGCTCGCCACGCCCGAGGCGCGCGCGGCGGTGCTCGGCCTGCGCCTCTTCATCGACGAGCGCGACCGCCTCGCCGCCGCCGAGTTCGCGCGCCTCATTCGGTACCCCGACGACCCCAACGGCTGGCTCGACGCCGTGCTCGAGGACCCCGCGGCGCTCCCGTTCAGCTCGCTCGGCTTCCACGAGCGGCTCCGCGACGCACGGGCACTGTTCCCCGCGGCGGGCCCGCTGGCCGCGCTCGACGCCGCGGTTGACGCCCTGGAGCTGCGCGAAAAGGTCGCCCAGTGGGGCGCCTCGCACCACCGCTACGCCAACCTCGACGCCCTGCGCGCCCACGCGGTGGACTACGTCGGGCGCGCCGACGCCGACGGGAGCGCCGCGACGCCGGCGGGCCTCATCGCGTACTTCGAGTTCCTCGAGGACCAGGCGCTCGACGCGCAGGCCACGCTGCCGGGCGCCGACGCCGTCGTGGTGTCCACCTGGCACCGCGCCAAGGGCCTCGAGTGGCCGATCACCGTGCTCGCGTTGGCCGGCCGCGATCGCGCCCCGCCGCGGTTTGGCTTCGCGGTGAAGACGACGGCCTCGGCCTTCTCGCTGAGCGCGCCGCTCGAGGGCCGCTGGCTCCGGTTCTGGCCCAACCCGTTTCACCCGGCCCAGACGACCGAGCTTCGCACGCGCATGGAGGCCGCGCCCGAGGCCGAGGCAGAGGGCCTCGAGGCCGACAAGCAGGAGCTGCGGCTCCTCTACGTCGGTTGGACCCGGGCGCGCGATCGCCTGGTGCTCGCCGCCGGAGACGGCCAGTGGATGCTCGCGCCCCTCGAGCCGCCGGCGCCGACCGCCAGCGGGCCGCTCGCGTGGAAGGGCCACACCCTCGAGGTGCAGGTGCGCGAGTGCGAAGCCGCTGCGGTCGCGCCCGCGCCGGCCGTGGCTGACGAGCTCCCCATCGCGCTGGGGCCCATCGAGCGGCCGCTCGCCTTCCGCGCTCCTTCAGAGGCCGAGGGGTCTGCAGGCGAGGTGCGCGTCACCGAGCTCGCGGAGCGCCTCTTCGTCACGGGCGAGGTGGACATGAACGAGGTGGGCCAGGCGGTGCACGGGTTCCTCGCGGTCGATCGCCCCGAGCTCACCGTCGACGAACGCAAGACGCTCGCGCGCGAGAGCCTTGCGCAGTGGGGCCAGAGCGGCGCCGTTCGGCCCGACCTGCTGGTGAAGGCCTCGGACGCGCTGCACCGCTGGGCCGCGGGGCTCGCGCCGACCGCCCGGTGGCATCGCGAGCTCCCCGTCAGCCAGGTGCTGGAGGACGAGAGCCAGCTGCGCGGCGTCGCCGACCTGGTGCTCGAAGACGACGCCGGCTTCTGGTTGGTCGACCACAAGTCCTTCCCCGGCGACGAGGCGAAGGGCGTCGAGAAGGCGCGCGGCTTCAAGGGCCAGCTCGACGCCTACGCCCGCGCGCTCGAGGTGGCCCTCGCCAAGCCCTGCCGCGGCCGGTTCATTCACCTCGCTGTCCTGGGCCGGGTCGTCGAGCTGGTGTCATGAGCCGCCGGGCGGCGCCGCCTCACGCCAGGCCGCGAGCTGCGGCTGCGCGAGCGCGTCGGGGCTGGCGACGATGAGGGCCTGAACCGTCGCGCGGGTGAGCGCGATGTGCATGCGGGTGGCGAAGTGCGTGAGGTGCGCGCCCCCGGTCTCGCAGATGATGACGAAGGGCCGCTCGAGGCCCTTGAAGCGCAGGAACGTCTCCATCACCACGCCGTCCTTCGCGCCGGGCGCGTCGGCGTGCACCAGCGGCGTCGAGCCGAGGGCGGAGCGCTTGAACAGCTCGCTGCGCGTCTGCCCGGCGAGGCTCACCACCGCGATGTCGGCTGGGCGGGCGCCGCCCTTGCGCAGCTCCTCGACGAGGTGCCGCACGCGCTCGACGGTGTCTTCGACGGCGCAGGGCACGACGCGCACCTCGTCGGGTGGCGGGAGGCTCGTGGGCACCTCGCCCGTCGCGAAGCACTCGGCGAACGCGGCCAGGCCGGGCGGGCAGCGGTACCGCACCTGCAGCTTGAGCTTCGTCGTCAGCGTCGAGGCCACCGACTCGGGCAGCGCGCGGTCGGCCCAGAAGGCCTGGCGCTCGTCGCGAAACACCCACAGGCCGCGCTTGCCGGCGAGCTGCTCGACCAGCAGCCAGTCGCTCGTCTCGAAGTCCTGGGCCTCGTCCACCACCACCAGGGCCGGCCGCTCGCCCTCGGGCGGGAGCGCGTCGACGGCCGCGGTGAAAGACACCTGATCCCAGAAGGCCTTGTCGGGCGGAGGGATGGCCGCGCCCGAGGTGCGCAGCAGGTCGACGGCGAGCTGGCGAATCGAGATGGCGCGCGGGCGCGGCTCGGGCAGCGCCGCGTCCTGGAACTGGGTCTGCACGGCCCTCGCGAGGGCGTCGGTGAAGCAGAGGTAGAGCGTGCGCTGGCCCTGGCGCGCGCGGCGCCGGCACAGCTCGGTCGCCACCAGCGTCTTGCCGCTGCCGGCGGGCCCTTCGACGAGCGCGCGCGCGTTCTCGCCGGCGATCTCGAGCAGCTCGAACTGCTGGGCGTCGAGCGCGATGGCCTTCTGCGCGGCGTCTTCGACCCGGTCGGTCAGCGTCACCGACGGCACCCAGCTGTCGCCCCACCACGCCTCGAGCTGGGTCACCCACTTTCGGCTCGACGGCACCCGGCCGGCGGGCACGGCGCGCGCGAAGATGGCCCGCATGGCCTCGTCCAGGTACGGCAGGTCACGCCGGCCCAGCACCAACCCCTGCAGGTCGCCGTTCGACGGCGGGGCCGAGAACTCACAGTCGGGGAAGGCGGTCGCGACGCCGTAGGGAGGCGTGTCGAGGCCTTGCGCCTTGAGCTCGGCGATGAGCCGCTTCACGAACGTGAGGCCCTGGTCGCGTGGTGGGCGGTCGAGCGGGCGCCCGTTCTGAAACCACAGGCCCCCGCGCGCTTCGATGGCGCCGCCCTTCACCTCGAGCACCAGGAGCCCGCCGGTTGGGTTGGCGATGACGAAGTCGCCCTCGCCCTCCCAGCCGGTGCGCGACCGCAGGCGCAGCGAGTGGAACACCGTCCACTCCAGGGCCGAGGTGGAGAACGCCTCGTGGAGGGTGCGCTCGGCGTGGCTGGTGGTGGGGCGCGGCCGGTTCGGTGGGAACAGGAGCATCGGCGCCGAGCCTCGCACGAACGGCGCGCGTTTCAGACCCGCGCGGCGGCGTGTGACCTCGGGTGTCCGGCGCGCGTGAGACAAGAGACCTCAGCGAGGTGGCGGGGCTGTCAGGTTTCCAGGTCTTCGAGTGACGAGGGGGAGCGATGATTACGTACGCCGATGCCCGAATGAGCCGCCTGTTCGATGTCGCCGGGCGGGCGTCGGAGGAGCTGCACGAGAAGCAGCACCAGCGCTCGCTGGCCTCGTTCAGGGAAGTGACCGCCAGGCTCGAAGGCGTGGGCCTGACGTCTGGCTGGGCCGCCTGGGGAACGGCGGTGAACCTCGACCGACTGGGAGACCTCGCGATGGCCTTTGAAACGATTCAAGCCTCCCTGCGCCTGGACCCGCTGAGCCCGTCGGCGCTGCGGTCGTTCGAGGTCATCGCGAACCGGCTCCGGGAGGCCATCGCGAACGCCGCCCCGACCGACGCGTCGGTGCCGACGCTGTACGGGTTGCTTCAGCAGACCGACGACGCCGACGTGCCGACGCACCTGGCGATGGTGCGACACCTCGCCGCGACGAAGCAGCTTGAGCGCGCGGCGGCGCTGGCCGAGGCGGTGACGCTGCTGGCCCCGGCGAGCCGTGACGCGTGGTTGGCGCGCGCGAACGTCGCCAGGCTCGGCGGTGACGAGGCGGGCGCGGCCGGGTTCGAGGCCGAGGCGCGGGTGCGGGAGCTCGACGAGCTGCCGCTGGCGCCCATCACCACGAAGGGGAAAGGCGCCTGACCATGCCGGCGCCCATCGATCGCGCGGCGCTGAAGCGCCTTCAGCAAGAGAGCCCGAAGCTCAAGGAGCTGGTGGAGGCGGGCGACTGGAGCACGCTGCGCACGAAGACGGCCGAGCTGAAGGCGCGCGCCACCGCGCAGGGCATCGACTCGGCCTACCTGGCCTGGTGCGCGGCCATCGCCCACCACGAGCTTGGTGAGCCCACCGAGGCGGTCGAGGCCATCTGCCACGCGGCCCGCCTCGACCCGGTGCACCCGGCGATCACCCGGGCCTTCCGCGACGTCTGCCGGGGCGCGCGCACGCGGCTGTGCGACGAGCCCACCGGCTCTGCCCTCGTGCCGGCGCTGTATGCCCAGCTCTCGCGCATCGGCGAGACCGACCTCGCCTGCCACCTGGCCATGGCGCACCACCAGCTCGAGCAGGGTGAGGTGGCCGCCGCGACGACGCTGGTCGACGCCGTGGTGCTGGTGGCGCCGTCGAACCTCGAGGCGCGCGCGCTGCGAAGGCACCTCGCCCAGGTGACCGAAGACCCGAACGCGGCGCGCTTCGAGGCCATGGCCGATGACGTCGAGGCGCGGCAGCCGTTCGGGGTGCCGGGCGTGCGGGGGCGGTGTTGAGCGGATGCGGCTCCCCCAGCGCGTTCGCCACGAACGGCCGGAAAGTCGAAGGCCCTGACCCCATTCGGTTTCCCGAACAGAATCAGGGCCTTCCATCAGTCGGGGAGACAGGATTCGAACCTGCGACCCCTTGGTCCCGAACCAAGTGCTCTACCAGGCTGAGCCACTCCCCGATGCAGCGAGACTGACGGGCGCTCTTGTGCCCGCCTGACGGCTGAGTGTCAAGCCGATCAGTTGCACGTCAACCGACTCCCGTAGCTCCCGACCGGGGTGGAGCCGCTGGCCGAGTAATAGAGCCTGCCGAAGGGCGCCCACGAGGCGAGGCCCAGCTTGTTGCCGGGGCGGCAGTCCACGTCGCCTCCGCACGCGCCGCTCGTCACCGGCACCTCGACGGCGCTGCTGAACGGCTGCCGGGAGCCCGTCAGGTCGGTGAACCGCGTCATCACCTGGCGCTTGAGCCCCGAGGCGTCGGCCACGAAGCGGTGCCCGGCGAACCACAGCTGGCTCGACGAGGCCGTCACCCGCGGCCGCGTGACCGAGTCGACGCCGTTCTCGGTCGCGTACGCCAGCCACGCGTAGCCCCACGACCAGTACGGCGCCCCGGCCGCCGGCACCACCCGCGTCCCGAAGGTGAGGTCGGCGTTCGCCGGCGACGCGCCCGGGTCCTTCGTCACGTACGCCACCACCCACGGGCTGCGCCCACTCGGCGAGGGATAGAAGGACACGTCGGGCTCGGCCATCAGCCGCGGGCTCGACACCGTGTAGACGACCTCTTCCGCCGCCCACTTGCCGGTGCCGTCTTCGTTCACCTCGAAGAAGTTCAGGCTCTGGCCGGTCGTCAGGTAGCTGATGCCCACCTTGCGCAGCGCGGCCGAGCAGGTCTGCGTGACGCTCCAGTCGTCGACGCTCGAGTCGGCGCCCACGCCGAAGGGCAAGGTGGTGCTCGGCGAGAGGGTGCACGCCCCGCCGCACGCGTTGGTGTTGACGATGCTGAAGGGCGTCGCCCCGCCGTCTCCGTCGACGCGGTACCGCGCCATGCGCACGCCGTTGTTCGCCGCGCCGCCCGTCTGCCGCCACACCACCACCACGTGCCGCCCGCTCCCCCGCACCACCCGCAGCGAGTCGATGGTGGCCCCGGAGCCCGCGTTGTACTGCGAGTACAGGAAGGTGCGCGTCGTGCCGGTAGCGGCGTTGACGTAGAAGAGATCGATCTCAGGGCTGAGGTTCCACACGCCCGCGACGACGAAGCCGTCTCCGGCCTGCGCCAGCGCGACGTCCTGGTACGTCAGCGAGGTGAACTGCGCCAGCGCGCCCGCCGGCACGCCCTGCGCGTCGAGGCGCTGGTAGCTCGCCCCGCTCGAGCCCGTCGCCATCACCATCGCGCCGCCCACCAGCGCGTCGGTGCCGGTGCCCTGCCCGCCCCGGCACCCGCCGTCGGAGTAGTAGAAGGGCTGCACCTCGACGTCCTGCCAGGCGGTGCTGCCCACGTTCACCGTGTCCACCAGCAGCGGCTCGTCGGTGACGCCGTCACAGTCGTTGTCGAGGCCGTCGCACGCCGGAGCCGTCGGCGCTCCCGCCACCGCGCTGCACTGGGTGCCCGTCTGCGCCGCGTTGCACGCGATGGAGCCCGTCCGCTGACAGGCTCCGACGCCGGCCGAGCAGCTGGCGCCGACGCCGGGGAACGGCTCGTCGGCCGCGCCGCTGCAGTCGTCGTCGAGCCCGTTGCAGCGCTCCGGCGAGGGGTTGACGTTGCGCACGCACGAGAGCGCGCCCGTCACGCACGTCTGGGTGCCCGCGTTGCACACCCCCGCCTGCCCCGTCAGGCACGACGCGCCCCCACCCGGGTTGCCCTCGTCGGTCAGCCCGTTGCAGTTGTCGTCGACGTTGTTGCAGCTCTCGGCCACGCCGGGCTTCACCGCGAAGCTGGCGTCGTTGCAGTCGAGGTTGTTGGTGACCGACCCCGCCACCACGCCACACGACGCCACCGCCTGCGCGGTCGCGCGGCCATAGCCGTCCACGTCGGCGTCCACCCACCAGTTCTGCGTGGGCAGCCCTTCGTCCACCAACCCATTGCAGTTGTCGTCGACGCCGTTGCACGCCTCGGTCGCGCCGGGCCGAACGGCGAAGACCGCGTCGTCGCAGTCCGAGTCGTTGGTGACGCGCCCTGAGATGGGCTGACAGCTCGACAGCCCCGCCGACATGCGCCGCCCGAAGCCGTCGGCGTCGGCGTCGACGTAGTAGGTCAAGAACGTCAGGCCCTCGTCGATGGCCGCGTTGCAGTTGTCGTCGAGGCCGTTGCACACCTCGGTGGCGGTCGGCCGCACGGCGGGGTTGGCGTCGTCGCAGTCCGCGGCGTTGGTCACCCACCCGCTGACGGGCGCGCACGAGCTCTGCGACGTGGAGCCGGCCCGGCCGAAGCCGTCTGAATCGCCGTCAACCCAGTAGTTCTGCGCCATCGCGCCGTTGTCGATGAGCCCGTCGCAGTTGTCGTCGACGCCGTTGCAGACCTCGACCGCGCCGGGGCGAATCGCCGCGTTCAGGTCGTTGCAGTCGTCGTTCGACGAGACGTGCCCAGCAGGCGCGTTGCACCGGTTGACCGGCGTCGACCCCAGCCGCCCGCGCCCATCGCCGTCGACGTCGGGGTACCAGGCCGTCGTCGCGAGCCCTTCGTCGACCTGCCCGTTGCAGTTGTCGTCCACCTGGTTGCAGGCCTCGGCCATGCCGGGACGAATGGAGGCGTTCGCGTCGTTGCAGTCGGTCGCGTTGGTGACCCGGCCCGTGACGGCGGCGCAGGCGTTGATCGGCGTCGAGCCCGCCTGGCCGTAGCCGTCGCCGTCTCCATCGACGTAGTAGTTGGTGAAGGTCAGCCCGTCGTCAGGGGTGCCATCACAGTCGTCATCGACGCCGTTGCAGCGCTCGGGCGCGCCCGGCTTCACCGTCGGGTCGCCGTCGTTGCAGTCATTGGCGTTGGTGACGCGCCCGGCGATGGGCAGGCAGGCGCTCAGCGGCGCGCCGGCCCCGAAGCCATCGCCGTCCTGGTCGGCGTAATACGAGACGAAGGTGAGCCCCTCGTCGACCAGCCCGTCGCAGTCGTCGTCGGCGCCGTTGCACCGCTCGGGCGCGCCGGGCTTCACCATCGGGTCGCCGTCGTTGCAGTCGGTGCCGTTGGTGACGCGGCCCGCCTGGGGGGCGCACGCGCTGACCCCGGTCCCCATGGCGCCGAAGCCGTCGCCGTCGCCGTCGAGGAACCAGGTGGTGAAGGTGAGGTTCTCGTCGATCTGCCCGTCGCAGCTGTCGTCGACGCCGTTGCAGACCTCGGGCGCGCCCGGCTTGATGGACGGGTTGTTGTCGTCGCAGTCGGCGTCGTTGGTCACCTTGCCCGGCACGGGGGCGCAGCTCGACTCGGGCCCGCCCGCGCCGAAGCCGTCACCGTCGACGTCGGCGTAGTAGCTCTGAAAGGTGATGCCGTTGTCCACCTGCCCGTCGCAGTTGTCGTCAACGCGGTTGCACAGCTCGCTGGCGCCCGGCTTCACGGTGGGGTTGCGGTCGTTGCAGTCGCTGCGGTTGGGCACCCGCCCCAGCACCGTCGCGCGGCAGCTCGACACCGCCATGCCCGCGGGGTCGCCGAAGCCGTCGCCGTCGGCGTCTGGGTAGAAGTCTTGAAACGGGAGCCCGTTGTCGATGGCGCCGTCACAGTCATCGTCGCCGCCGTTGCACTGCTCGGCGGCGCCGGGGCGCACGGCGGCGTCGGCGTCGTTGCAGTCGCCGCTGGCGGTGACGGTGCCCTCGGGCGGCGCCATGCACCCCTCGCCGGCGGGCGCGGCGCCGACGCCGTCGAGGTCGTCGTCGCGGTAGTAGCGGGTGCGCGGCAGCCCTTCGTCCACCTCACCGTCGCAGTCGTCGTCGCGGCCGTTGCAGAGCTCCGAGGCGCCCGGGTACGCGAGCGGATCGTTGTCTTTGCAGTCCACCCGCGGCTCGCCCTCGCAGCTGCCCGTGCCGGGAACGCCGTCGCCGTCGGCGTCGAGGCAGCTGACCATCGGCAGCGGCGGCCCCGCGTCGATGGTGTTCATGATGCGCGTCTCCCGGCCGCAGCCGAGCGACACCAGCACCACCCCGACGATGAACCGACCGCGCATGACGCTCCGCCTACCAGCCCTTTGGCGTGGCGCATAACGCACGGTGGCGACGACGCGCAAACGCGGAGGCGCCGGCATTCCAGTGCCACCGCTACGTTCCGCCGAGGCCCTTGCGCGCCTCGCGCACCGAGAGCGGGCTCAGTCGGCCGCGCCACCGCGAGAGCAGGCCGCGCGCCGCCTTCGGGTCTCGACGGGCGACGGCGCGCAGCGCCCAGCCGATGCCCTTGCGGAGGAAGAAGTCCTGGCCGTCGACGGCGTGCTCGATGGCGAAGGCGAGCAGCTCGAGGTCGGTGTCGTCGCCCCGCACCACCTGACAGACGAGCGCCGCGCGCTTGAGCCACAGCGCGTCTGAGGCGGCCCACCGCTTCACCACCTTCGTCATCGCGGCGGGGTCGTTCTCGAGCGCGGTGGCCACCACGTGCGTCGCCAGCTCGTCCACCAGGTCCCACCAGGCGCCGGTGAGGATGAGGTGCTCGAGCAGCGGCGCGGCCTTCGCGGTGAGGAGCCGCCGGTGGGGCGACAGGCGCAGCACGTTGAGGGCGACGAAGCGCTCCTCGCGGTAGCGCGCGCGGTCCCACAGGGCGCGCACCTGCCGCTCGAGCGCGGGCAGCGCGGTGAAGGGCCTCGACGCGAAGAGCGCCTTCGCGACGGCGCGCGCCGTCGGCACCCGGACGCCCAGGCAGGGCAGCTCGGACTTGAGGTACGCGCGCATGCCCTCGGCCTTGTCAGGGCGGGCGTGGGGCGCGAGCGCGGCGCGCACCTCGGCGCTGGTGAGCATGCGCGGGGTGGGGGCGAGGGCCATGCGCGGCCTTCAGAGCTCGAGCAGCTTCATCTTGTTCTTCGCCGCCTTCGCGAGCTTGCCCTTGCCCTTCGTCGAGAGCTGCTCGAGCACCTCGGCGCCGACGTTCTTGAGCTCGAACTGGGGCTTCTCGGCGAAGTGCACGCCGACGTAGTACCGGGCCTCGTCGCTGAGCGCCTTCGCCTTCATCACCTGCTCGGCGACCGCGAAGCCTTCCTGGTGGAGCCGCTCGAGCTCGGCCAGGGACGGGTCTCGCTGACGGGCCCGCGGGTGGGGGTCGAGCGAGTGGTGAAGCAGCTGCTGCACCACCACGCCGAAGCGGTCGTCGGGGGTCGCCGCGGTGGAGCGCCCGAGCAGCTGCCCGAGGGCCTCGGCGCGCGCCGGGTCCTTCTTCCCCAGGGCCTTCGCCTTCTCACGCAGCAGCTCGGCCCAGGCCTCGGGGTCGGCGGCGCGCACCGGCTCGAGCTGCTTGCGCGCGACCGCCAGCGCGTCGCCCAGGTTCTTCCCGCCGGCGTCGAGCAGGCGCTTGAGGTCCTTCCGGGTGAGCTTCTGCGCCAGCGGCGAGAGGATGTCGGCCAGCACCTGCGCGCCCGCCTCGACCTCGGCGTCGGCGAGCGCCTCGGCCAGCAACGACTCCCCGCCCTCGAGGGCGACCACCACCTTCGCGGCGGCCTCGGCGTGCGCGCGGTCGCCGGAGCGGGCCACCGGCAGCAGGGTGCGCGCCGCCAGCTTCGCCGCCGCGCCCTTCTCTTCGACGGCCAGGGTGCCCAGGTGCTCGATGGCCCACAGGGCGACCGAGCTGTCCTTCGAGGCGCAGAGCTCGGCCAGCTCGTCGGCGAACTCGACGCCGATCTTCATCACCGTCAACGAGTCGCGCGCGCCGCGGGCCACGTGCACGTTCGGGTCCTCCAGCAGCTCCATCAGCTTACGCAGCGCCTTCTTCGACGGGCCCTTCGCGCAGGCGAAGCGCATGGCGGTGGCGGCCTCCATGCGCACCAGGGGGGCGTGCTTCGGCGAGAGGAACGCCAGCAGATCGTCTTGCGTCTCGGGCAGCTCGAGGAACCCGAGGATCTTCAGGGCGCCGCGGGTGGCGTCTTCGTCTTCGAGGTTCTTCTTCTTCTCGAGGAACTTGAGGGCCTGGGTCTTGAGCACCCGGCGCTGCGCCTCGCTCATCTCGCGCGCCTCGTGGCGCACCGAGAGCGCCACCTTGTTGATGGCGTCGAAGGGCTGACCGCGCAGGCCCTCGAGGGTCAGCTCGAACGACTGCTTGCCGCCGACGGCCGGGAGGAGCTGCGAGAGCACCGCCCGCGCCTCGGGCGTCGCCGCGGCCAGGCGGCCCTTGAGCTCGGGCAGCGCGGCTTCTCCGAGCGCCGCGATGGCCGCGCGGGCGGCGGCCTGCACCTCGCGCCCGCGGTTGAGGCTGTCGAGCAGCACCGGGAGCGCCTTGACCGCGTGGAGCTGGCCGAGCGCCGCGATGGCCGCCTCGGCGTACGCGTCGAGCTCGTGCCTGGCCAGCTCGATGAGGCGCGCCACGACGGCCGCGTCTCTCACCTTCAGCTCACCGAGCACCACGGCGGCGGCGATGCGCTTGCGGGGCGTCGGGTCGTCGAGCAGCTCCACGATTCGCTTCAACGGGTCCATGCGGTGCTCCTTCGAGGGGGCGGTCGTGGGCGCAGGGTAGCCGCGTCGCTCACGAGCGAAAGCCGATTCGCCCCGGCCGGTCTCGCTTCGCCACGCCGCGCGAGCGTGCGAAGGTGCGCGCCATGAACGGACCTCCCTTGAAGTGGTTGGCGCCGTACGTCGTGCTCGCGGCGCTCTCGACGGGCTGCGTGACGCAGAAGACCTTCGACGCGCTCAAGAGCGAGCGTGACGCGCTCGACGGCACCCTGGGCGAGAAGAACGCCGCGCTCTCGGCCGCCGAGGGCACCCTCAAGCGCCGCGACGCGCGCATCGTCGAGCTCGAGGCCGCGCTCGCCGACGAGAAGGACAAGGCGAAGGAGCTGGGCGCCCGCATCGATCGCCTGGTGGGCGACCTCGCCGCGCTCACCCGCGACAAGTCGAAGCTCCAGGGCAGCGTGGAGCAGATGACGGCGGCGCTCGCCGACCTCGAGAAGCGCCGCGCCGAGGCCGAGGCCCGCGTGCAGGAGTTCCGCAGCCTGCTCGCCCGGTTCCGCAGCCTCATCGACTCGGGAAAGCTCAAGGTGCGCATCGTCGACGGCCGCATGGTGGTGGTGCTGGCCACCGACGTGCTCTTCGGCTCGGGGTCGGCCAGCCTCTCGAAGGACGGCGCCGCCGCCATCGTCGAGGTCGCCGGCGTGCTGGCCGGAATTCCCAAGCGCATGTTCCAGATCGAGGGCCACACCGACTCGGTGCCCATCGCCAGCGCGCAGTTCCCCTCGAACTGGGAGCTGGCGGCCGCCCGCGCCACCACCGTGACGAAGACGATGGTCGAGGCGGGGCTGCCGGCCTCGCGCGTCTCGGCCGCGAGCTTCGCCGAGCACAAGCCCGTGGCCACCAACGAGACCCAGGAGGGCCGCGCCCTCAACCGGCGCATCGAGATCATCATCGTGCCCGACCTGTCGACCCTGCCCGGCTTCGACGAGCTCAAGAAGCTCGACGGCAGCACGAAGTGACGCGTCGGCCGCTCAGTTCTTGAGCGCGTCGGCGTTGAGCCGCTCGAGCAGCGCGTAGAGGTCGACGAGGGAGATCTCGTGCTTCGTCGCGCAGAAGCGGCAGGTGATCGAGGTGCTCCCGGCGGTGTCGATGATGTCCTGCACCTGCGCCTTGCCCAGCGAGGCGAGCACCTCGATCATGCGCTCCTTCGAGCAGGAGCACGAGAAGGCGGCGGCCGTCCGTTCGGTCACCTTCAGGCCGGGAAAGAGCCGCTCGAACAGGGCGTCGGCGCCGGTGATGGCCGGGTGGGCGAGGGCCGCGTCGAGAGCGCCCTGGAGCGTCGCGCCGAGCGCCTCGAGGGCCTTCACGTCGCCGGTCGGCAGCGCCTGCACCAGCACCGCCGCCACCTTCAGCAGCGGCTCGTCAGGCGGCCCCGCGACGCCGATGGCCACCTGCGTCTTCACCTGGTCCGAGAGGTCGAAGTACCGGTTGAGGTCGCCCGCGAGGGAGAAGGCCTGCAGGTCGATCGACGAGCGGTAGTACTCGTGGCCGATGTCGCGCAGCACCGAGAGCGAGCCTGAGTTGCCGAACGCGCCGCGCCAGCGAAACGCCTCGCCCAGCTCGATCTCGACGAGGGTGTTCTTCACGTAGCCGCGCATGGTGCCGTCACCGCCGGCGTCGACGAAGAGCCCGCGCAGCACTCCGTCACACTCGAGCTGCAGGTTGACGCGCCCCTCGCCCTTCTGGAGCGCCGTCAACACCCCCGCCGCCGCGAAGGCCTGGCCCAGGAGCGCCGCAGACACCGGCCGAAGCGCGTGCCGCTCGCGGGCCTCCTGCGCGACGGTGGGCACGAAGGCGACCGCCACGAGCAGGTCCACGCCCTCCATCAACCCCTTGATGATGACGTCACGCTCGCTCATCGAATGTTGCTCCCTTCTTCTGAACGACATCGGGGTGACGGCAGATCGCCGTCAGTCCAACTCTTCGAATCGCCGGATGCGGACCCGCATGTCCGGCGGTGTGGCAGGAGGTCAGTTCGCAAGCCGAGGGACCCTTCGGCGTCGAAGTACGTGTTCGGCAGAGATGGTCTTCCCTCGTTTCCACTGTGTCAGTTGCACCTGTCGCAGGCGATGGCGGATCCACACCCTCGCGAGGGTCGCCTTGCGGTTCGTGTCGGTCGCTTCGACCTGCTTCCGAGAGGACTCTCACCTCCGATCCACGCCCGTGCTGGGCACACAACGACGAAGGGCGGCCCCGCTCTCGCGGAACCGCCCCGGTCAGGAGGGCCCCTCGCGAGAGGGGCCTTCACGTGCTCAGCGCTTAGTTGCCGCCGCCGGTGCCGCCGGCCGAGCCGCCAGCCGCGCCGCCCGCAGAACCACCAGCGTCGCCGCCGGCCGAGCCGCCAGCCGCGCCGCCCGCCGAGCCGCCCGCCGAGCCGCCCGCCGAGCCGCCAGCCGCCGAGCCGCCAGCCGCCGAGCCGCCAGCGTCACCGCCGGCCGAGCCACCGCCGGCCGAGCCACCGCCGGCCGAGCCACCGCCGGCCGAGCCACCGCCGGCCGAGCCACCAGCCGCCGAGCCACCGCCGGCCGAGCCACCGCCGGCCGAGCCACCACCGGCGCCCGCGTCCATGTCGCCGGCGTCAGGGCTGCCCGCGTCGACCACGCCGCCGTCGAAGTAGTCGCGGACGGCCTGGCAATAGCCGTCGGCCTGGCAGAGGCGCGCGCCACCGTCGGTGAAGGTGCCGCAGCCGCCGCCGGGGAGGTCGCAGCGCCCCTCGCAGTAACCGGTGGACAGCGTGGTGCGCCCGCCGTCGGCGAAGGTCTGGGTGAGCTGCTCGCAGACGTAGCCGGTGCGGCAGTTCGACTGGCCCTGGTTCGGGGCGGCGCAGCCAGCGAAGCAGAACTGCTGGGTCTGCGAGACGCCCAGGCACACGCCGTCGCCGAGGTTCTCGCGGCCGTTATCGGAGCAGTCTTCGTCGATGCGGCACAGGCGCGTACACTGGCCGCCGGGGTTGCCGGTGTACTGGGGGCCGCCGTCACGACCCAGCACGATGCCGCCGTCAGCGCGGCGAATGACCTCAGCCAGGCACGCGCCACCGGCCGCCGGCGCGCCCGGAGCAGGAGCCCGGCACTGGCTGTTGAACTCGCAGGGGTCGCCGATGGAGGCGGCGGTGTCGCGCTCGAGCATCGGGTTGTTGATGTCGGGAGGCAGGCAGCCGGTCGTGCTGTCACCGAGGTTGAAGCACGACCAGCCCGCGCGGCAGGGCGCGGCCGCGCTGCAGCCCGTCACGAAGCACATCGACACTTCTTCGCCGAAGATGCGGGGGAAGTTGAGGCACGAGCTGCCCATGGGGCAGTCGTCGGTGCCGCTCGCGCCGCAGCCGAGAATGGTGCAGAAGCCGCCGGCGTAGGTGATGGCGCCGTTGAGGTTCTGCTGCTTGCAGGCCGCGTTCGGCCCGAGCGAGCCCTGGCAGTCGGTGTCGGCGATGCACGAGTCGCCGACCTTCTTGGGCGGGGCGATGCAGATGCCGTCGTCACAGGCCGGGGTGGCCGCGGGGCAGGCGCGGCAGGTCTCGCCGTTGGCGCCGCAGATGTTGTTGTTCTGACGCGTGGAGCCGCGCGGCTGGCAGGTGCCGTTCGCGAGCCGGCAGCCATCGCAGCCCGTGCTGCCGCCCGCCGTACCGCCGCCCGTGCCGCCGCCCGCGCCGCCGCCGGTGCCGCCGGTGCCGCACGTCAGGGTCGTCGAGTCACACGCCGTTCCAGAGGCCGAGCAGTCGACGCACGCATTGCCCGAAGCGCCGCAGGTGGTGTTGTTCTGGTTGTTCGGCTTCGCCACGCAGGTGGTGCCCTTGCAGCAGCCGTCGCAGTTGGCAGGGCTACACTGGGTGGGACCACACGAGGGGGCGATGGCCACGAAGAAGCCGAGGGCGGCTCCGAGGGCGAGGGCTTGCATCTTCATTCGATGAGACTCCTGCTGCGTCCGACGCCCTCCGGGCCAGGCGGCGGTGTGGTGAAAGGTGATGTCCGAAGGGCGGCGCTCAAAACAGAAGGCCGACCGCCTCGTCAAGTGCTGACTCGAAGCGACCGGCCCGTTTCTTCGCCCCGTTTGACGTCGCGCGTTCAAACGGTGACCGCACCCTAGTGTTGATCAGAAGGGAATGTCATCTCCGCCACCACTGGAAGGAGGCGGGCCCATGTCGTCAGGGGGGCCGCCGCCGAAGTCGCTGGGGCGACCGCCGCCGCCGCCAGAGCCCGAGCCACCGCCGTCAGCGCGCCCAGGGCCACCGCCGAGGAACTGCACCGACTGGGCGACCACCTCGGTGGTGTAGTTCTTCTTGCCCTCTTTGTCGGTCCACTCGCGGGTCTGGAGGCGCCCCTCGACGTAGCACTGGCGGCCCTTCTTCAGGTACTCGCCGCAGAGCTCGGCCAACTTGCCCCACACCACGATGCGGTGCCACTCGGTGCGCTCCTGCTTCTGGCCGCTCTTGTCGGTCCACGACTCGTTGGTCGCGATGTTGAAGTTCGCCACCGCCGCGCCCGCCGGGGTGAAGCGCACCTCGGGGTCTTTGCCGAGGTTGCCGATGAGAATGACCTTGTTCACTCCGCCTGCCATGTGAGCCTGCCTTTCGTTTCGAGAACCGACCCGTCGCGGGTCAGGTGAGCGAAGGCGTAGCACGGGGGGCTGACATCGGATCAACGCGGATTGCGGTATGGGTGCACGCCCAGATTGAGGAACGCTCCTGAGGTCAAGGGGATCGACGAGGGTGGAGAAGGCATGAT
>JACSRE010000018.1 GCA_014879945.1 Myxococcus sp. | reverse complement strand
GGCTTGAGGCGGGGCGGGAGCGCGACCGGGAACACCCGCAGCACCAGGTCGCGGTGCGTCAGCGTTCGCTCCAGCACCAGCATCTCGGGGCCGATGGTGGAGCGCTTGCCGAACAGCGCCTTGAGCGCGGCGTAGGGGTTGTCGTCGGGCTCGAGGGTGAGGGCCGGCATCTCCCACAGGCCGCCGAAGAGGCCCTTCTCGGCGCGGCGGGCCAGCAGCACGTTGCCGTCGCGGTGGCTCAAGGCCACGGCCAGCTCGAGGCGCTTTCGGGGCGAGAGCTTCCGCGGCGGGGGGAGCTCGTTGACGCGGCCGACGGCGAGCGCGCGGCAGTGCTTCTGCACTGGGCACAGCAGGCAGGTCGGCGATGAGGGCGTGCAGACGGTGGCGCCCAGCTCCATCAGGGCCTGGTTGAAGTCGCCCGGCCGCTCACCCTTGACCAGCAACGAGGCCAGCTCCCAGAGCGTCGCCTCGCGCGCCTTGTCCTGAGGGGCGCCGTCGATCTCGAACAGCCGCGACAGCACGCGCGCGACGTTGCCGTCGACCAGCGGCGCCTCTTCACCGAAGGCGATCGAGGCGACCGCGCCGGAGGTGTAGCGCCCGAAGCCGGGGAGCGTTCGCAGCGCCTCGACGGTGCGCGGCAGCTTGCCCTTGAAGTTCGCGACCAGCTCGACCGCGGCCGCGTGCAGGTTGCGCGCGCGGGAGTAGTAGCCCAGGCCGCTCCACAGGCTCAGCACCTCGGCCACCTCGGCGGCGGCCAGCGCCTGCACGGTGGGGAAGCGCTCGAGGAACCGCTGGTAGTAGCCGATGACGCGGTCGACCTGCGTCTGCTGGAGCATCACCTCGCTCACCCAGATGGCGTACGGATCTCGGGTGGCCCGCCAGGGGAGCTCGCGTTGGCCGTGATCGTACCAGGCCAGCAGCGCGGCCCTGAGCGCGCGGCGCGACGACTTCGCGGCGTCGAGGAGCTCAACAGTGGAGGAGGGCGCCATCGGCCCGCGCCACAGAGCAGAACGCAGGCCCGCCGACAAGCGACGTGGCGGCGTCAGCGCGGTGCCGGGTGGACGATCGCCAGCCAATCGGTCCACACAACTTGAGGTGATGCGACCGTCGTGGTCGGCTGGGTCGCAGATGAGGCCGGTCATCGCAGCGCTGCTGTTCTCGGGGTGGTTCGGGTGCACCTCGGCGCTCGACGTTCCCTGTTGTCCGCGTGGCACCGACGGCAAGTGCGTGGTGTTGGCGCCGGCGCCGGTGGGCAGCAGCAACCGCCGCCTCATTCAGTTCGGCTCGCCCGAGTGCGAGGAGCAGATCTGCGTGACCGATCTCGAGGCGGTCGATGGTGGCCCGCCGCAAGGGTACTGCTCGCGCCCGTGCAGCGCGACGAACGCCTGCCCGACGTCGTCGCTCGGCCCGATGCGCTGTGACAGCTCGGTGCCCGCCTCTGACGGTGGCGCCGTCTCGGTCTGTCTCCGGCCGGCTCTGGGCTCGACCCCCTGACTACGCCGGCCCGCGCGACAGCCTTCGGTAGTCCTTCAGGTGCCGCAGCGCGGCGAGCTTCTCTCCCTTCTTCTCGTACAGGCGCGCGAGGTTGAAGCAGGCGTCGACGCAGCCGGGGTCGAGCTCGAGGGCGTCTCGGTAGCGCTCCATGGCCTCGTCGACGCGGCCCTGATCCTCGAGGGCCACGGCGAGGTTGAAGGTCGCGGTGACGTCGGCGGGCCGGGCCACCAGGGCGGCGACGTAGTGCGCCTCGGCCTCGCGGTGCTTGCCTCGCTGGTGGAGCAGCCGCCCGAGGTTGACGTGCGCGTCGGCGTGCATCGGGTTGACCGCGAGCGCCTCGGTGTAGCTGCGCAGCGCCTCGGGCGCGCCGTCGGCCTCGAGCGCCACGCCGCGGGCAAACAGCGCGTCGGCGTCGCGCTGGGCGGGCGCCTTGAGCCAGGTGGCGGCCCTGGGCGCGTGCTGAAAGTCGAGCAGCGACTGGCCGGTCTCGGCATTCCACCGCGAGGCGCCGACGCCCACGACCAGCTCGTCGCCCTCCTGCTGGAGCGCCACCGAGGACAACGGCCGTTCATTCGTCGCCTGGGCTCGCAGCCTGGCGAGGGCCTGGCCGATGCGCGCCCGTGACACCCGCCGCTCGAGGAGGCCTCTGGCGGTGCGCAGCAGCACCAGATCTTGAAAGGTGAACAGGTCGCGGTGCGCGCCCCAGACGAGGTCCAACAGTCCGCGCGCTGAGTCCGTCGTGGTGCCCAACAGCCCGGCGACCTCTTTGAGTGAGTAGGCCTGCTTCATGGCCGCGGTCGTAGCAGGGGGGGCTGACATTCGAGATGCCGGGGCGCAGGACGGGGTGCACGCCCAGATTGAGGAACGCTCCTGAGGTCAAGGGGATCGACGAGGGTGGAGAAGGCATGA
>JACSRE010000249.1 GCA_014879945.1 Myxococcus sp. | reverse complement strand
CGCGCCGATGAAGCCGTGCGCGCGCTCGGCGCCTGGCTCACCGGCTGAGCGCCTCGACGACCGCGCGGTTGTCGGCCTCGAGGCCCACCGAGATTCGCAGGCCCTGGAGCGGCGCGATGGCCCGCACGAGGAGGCCGCGCGCGCGGAGCCGCTCGTCGGCGGCCCTCCACCCCTCGCCGGGGAACCGCGCGAGCACGAAGTTCGCGCCCGACGGGAGCACCTCGACGCCGGCCTTGCCCAGCGCCGTCGCCAGCCAGGGCCGCCACCGCTGGTTGTGCGCGACCGAGCGCTGCGCGTGCTCGCGGTCGCACAGCGCGCCGATGGCGGCCGCCTGCGACGGGGTGGTGACCGGGAAGATGAAGCGCGCGCGGCGCAGCAGGGTGATGGTGTCGGGGTCGGCGTGGAGCCACCCGACGCGCAGGCCCGCGAGCGCGTAGAGCTTCGAGAAGGTGCGCAAGACGACGACGCGCCCCGGGGAAGCGGTGACGTGCGCGTGGCCGGCGTCGTAGGCCTCGTCGGTGAGGTACTCGGCGTAGGCCGAGTCGAGCACCAGCAGCACGTGGTGCGGCAGGCCCGCCACGAGCCGGGCGATGGCGTGGCGGTCGACCCAGGTGCCGGTCGGGTTGTTCGGGTTGGCGATGAAGACCAGCCGCGTGCGCTCGGTGACCGCGGCCAGCAGCGCGTCGACGTCGGCGGTGAAGGCTGGCGCGGCCGACGTCACCACCGTGGCCCCCACCGCGTTGGCGAAGATGGAGAACATCGGGAAGCTGAACTGCGGCATCAACACCTCGTCGCCGGGCCCGGCGAAGGTGCGGCACAGCACCTCGATGAGCGACTCGGAGCCCGTGCCGCACATCAGCCACGAGGGGTCGAGCCCGTGGTGGCGGGCGATGGCCTCGTTGAGCGCTCGGGTGTCGGCGTCGGGGTAGCGGTGCACGGTGGCCGCCGCCTCGCGCGCGGCCTCGACGGCGCGGGGGCTGGGGCCCAGCGGTGACTCGTTGGCCGAGAGCAACGCCGGGCTCGCGACGCCCGCGAGCGTGAGGTCGCCGGCGACGTAGTTCGCGATCCTCGAGATTCCCGGGTGCGGTGCAGGGCGCATGCGGGCTGCGCTACTCCTCCCCGGCCGAGCCGTCGTTGGGCTGCGTCAAGCGGGGCGGGGGGCCGCGCGGGCTTCGGCGCGCGCCAACGCGATGAGGTGCGCGAGGTACGCGTCGATGTAGGTGCCCTCGCCCGGCTCCGGCGAGGCCAGCAGCCACGGGTTCATCAGCGCGTGGCGCAAGAGGAAGAGGCCGTCGGCGTCGGGCTGCGCGAGGTCGAGGTCGAGCTCGTCGGCCAGGCGCCGGCGCTCGGCGTCACCCAGCTGCGCCAGCGACAGCGTGGTGCAGGTGCCGAAGAAGGCGCTCGGTTGCTGCGCAGGGCCCTTCGGCTTCACCGCCACCGACTCGTACAGCGCGCGCGTGAAGGCGTTGGCGGCGCGCAGCGAGCGGTTGCCGGCCGGGTTGAACGACAGGCCCACCACGTTGCAGTCGGGCTCGAAGGGCGCCACCACCCGGGCCACGCCGGCGAGCGCCTCGCGCACCCGCGGCAGCTGGCCGTAGAGCGACTCACACGCGCGCACCGAGCGCGCGATGATGAGCCCGAAGTGCTGGTGGTCGAGCGGCAGCACGCGGTGGTTGAGCGCCACGGCCGCGGCGGCGGCGCCGGGCCGGGAGCCCTCGAGGCTGAAGCGCCCGGCGTTGCGGTAGACCGAGTCGTCGGCGGCGGTGTCGAGGAAGACGTAGGCCGCGCGCTGCATCACCAGGTCGAAGGCGCGCCGGTCCTTCACCAGGAACGCCCCCGCGCCGTAGGGCGTGAAGCCCAGCTTGTGCGGGTCGACGGTGACGGAGTCGGCCTCGGCCAGCGCCGCCGTCGACCGGTAGACGCGCTCGCTGGGGAAGTAGCGAAACTCGCGGGTAATCTCGGCGCGCGGGCGCAGCCCGCCGTCTGGCTTGCGGAACACCGTCGGCAGGTAGCCGCCCCACGCGGCGTCGACGTGAAACCAGAAGGAGCGCTCGGGCCGTCGCAGGGCGGCCAGGGCGTCGAGCTCGTCGAAGGCGCCCAGCTCGGTGCTGCCGTACACGCCCACCACCGCCAGCACCGGCACGCGCGCGCGCTCACAGCGGGCCAGCGCCTCGGCCATGGCCGCCACGTCCACGCGGCCGTCGAGCGTCGGCACCAGGTGGAGCTGCGCGGCGCCCAGGCCCAGCAGCTTCATCGCCTTCACCCACGAGTAGTGCGCGCTCGCCGGCGCCAGCACCGCGAGGTCGGCCACCAGCGGGTGCCTCTGGCAGAAGCGCGCCAGGCCCAGCGCCTCGACCCGCGCGTCGTCGAGGGCCGGCTGCAGCTCGGGGTGCCGCTGCAGGCGCCGGGCGAGGTCGAGGCACCGCGAGACGGGCCAGCCCAACAACGCCCAGTCGTCGGCGCCGCGCAGCGACTCGTCGGGCCACACCTTCGTCGCCTCGCACGCGTCCTTGACGGCCAGCGGGAAGAGCTTCACCGCGCGCGCGAGCCAGAGCGCCTCGTCGTTGGCCAGGGTGCCACCCGAGGTGAGGTGCCCCGTGGCGCACGGCACCCGGGCGGAGTCGGTCCCAAAGCCCACCATGCGGCATAGGCCCTGGCCCGCCTCGTACTCGAGGGCCAGCGTCACCGGCGCCACCTCTTCGACGATGTTGTTGGGGTTGTAGATGGTGGTGACGAGCTGGGCGAGCAGCCCCGGCAGCAGCAGCTCGCTCGTCATGTGGCCGATGTACCGGGGGTGAAACGTCGGCACCGAGCGCTTGAGCTGGCTGGTGAGGCGGTGCAGCTCCCGCGTCATGCCCGCCACGCGCGCGCGGTAGTCGTCGTCGAGCTGCGCGGTGGTGGCGATGGGCGGGGTGTCGTCGGGGTGGAAGTTGCGCCGCCAGTAGACGTGGTCGCGCACCAGCTCGAGGAGCACCTTCTCGAGCAGGTCGTTGTTCTCGGCCCACGCTCCGAGGAAGTACGGCGAGAGGGGGTCTGACATGGCTGGGTTCCTAACCTGTCAGTGGTGAGCAGCGCCCGTGCCACGAGGGCCCGAAGCGGGCGCGCCCGGGCTTGATGGGCGTCAGGGGTGCTCGCCGAGGCGCGTTCGCGTTTGAAACGGCTGCGTTCTTCGCTGAAACCCCGGTGGTTTCGGCGCCGATGGAGGCCCTGCGCCCACCGCGCGGTGCGCGAGTTGCACAGGCGAAGGCGAGATGAAGCGCAGTCCCGACCTCGCTGACCTCGAGCGCCGCTGGCAGCACGCACGGCTCTCTGCGCTTCGGGGCGTGGCGGGCCGCCGTGACGACGAGTCCGAAGCGGCGCTGACCGAGCGCGCCTTCGAGGTTGACGCTCCCGAGGCGGCGCGGAAGACGTTCGAGAACAGCCTGGTGCTGGGCAAGGGGTTCGCGCGCGTGGTGGCTCCGGTGGGCTTCGACGAGGTGCCCGAGGTGCTGGGCGCGTTGAAGTCGCCGTGTCACCAGGGCGCCTGGCGCGCCGTCGACGACGAGCCCGGCTTCGTGCTCGAGCGCGCGCCCTGTGGAGCGCCGGCCTCGGTCTGCGACAAGTGGCGCGAAGCCGCCGACGGCCTGGTGCTGGGGCTGACGGGCGACGCGCGCTCCACCAGGCACCGCAGCGGCGGGCGCGGCGACGACACCTGCGTCGACGTCGTCTACCTCGCGCCCGACAGCCCGCTCCGCTACGGCTTCATCCCCGAGGCGATGGCGACGGGCCTCGCGGCGGTGGCCCGGTTCCTCAACCAGATGAAGGGCACCGAGGTGCGCTTCCTCGGCGTCTCTGAGGGCGTGCTGCTCTACGAGCTCGACGTGGACGGGTGCGGCGGCGGCCCGGCCGTCAACGAGCTGCTCTCGCGCGCCGTGAAGTCCCGCTGGCCCACCCTCGAGCTGCGCGACGTCTCGCCCCGCGCCGTGCTCGGCCTGACTGACTCGACTGATTCCCACCCGGAGGCCCCATGACGAAGCAAGACGACCGCCTGCAACGACGCGCCGTACTTCAGGGACTGCTCGGCCTCGGCGCCGTGACGGCCTCGAGCGCCAGCGCCGCGCCGCTGCGCTTCCTCAAGCCCATGCAGGTGGACAACCCGCTCGCCGCGTACCCCAACCGCAGCTGGGAGCGCGTGTACCGCAACATCTTCAACGCCGACTCCTCGTTCGTCTTCCTCTGCGCGCCCAATGACACGCACAACTGTCTGCTGCGTGGGCACGTGAAGAATGGCGTCGTCACCCGCATCGGCCCCACCTATGGCTATGGCAAGGCTGAGGACCTCGCCGGCAACCGCGCCTCGGCCCGGTGGGACCCGCGCATCTGTCAGAAGGGCCTGGCGCTGGTGCGCCGCATCTACGGCGACCGCCGCGTGAAGTCGCCCATGGTGCGCGCCGGCTTCAAGGCCTGGGCTGACGCCGGCTTCCCGCGCGACCCGAAGACGGGCGCGGTCGACCCGAAGTACCTGCAGCGCGGCAAAGACGGCTGGCAGCGCCTCAAGTGGGACGAGGCCTACGCGCTGGCCGCCAGGGCGATGGACAACATCGCGCGCACCTACTCGGGGGCCGAAGGCGCCGCGAGGCTGACCGCCCAGGGCTACGACCCGGCCGTCGTCGAGGCGTGCGAGGGCTCGGGCATGCAGACGGTGAAGCTCCGCGGCGGCATGGCCTTCCTCGGCGCGACCCGCATCTTCGGCCTCTACCGCTTCGCCAACATGATGGCGCTGGCCGACTCGGCCATTCGCAAGGTGGGCCCCGAGGCCGCCATCGGCGCCCGCGGCTGGGACAGCTACAGCTGGCACACCGACCTGCCGCCCGGGCACCCGATGGTGACGGGCGCGCAGACCAACGACTTCGACCTCTTCTCCGTCGAGCACGCCAAGCTCTGCCTCGTCTGGGGCATGAACTGGATTACGACGAAGATGCCCGACTCGCACTGGCTCACCGAGGCCCGGCTCAAGGGCACCAAGGTGGTGGCCATCACCGTCGAGTACTCGGCGACGGCCAGCAAGTGTGACGAGGTCATCGTCATTCGGCCCGGCAGCGACCCGGCGTTCGCGCTCGGCCTCGCGCAGGTCATCATCTCGAAGAAGAAGTACGACCCGGCGTGGGTGGCGGCGAACACCGACCTCCCCTTCCTGGTGCGCATGGACACGCTGCAGCCCCTGCGCGCGGAAGAGGTGGTGAAGGGCTACGTCGCGCCGAAGATCGAGAACCTCGACTTCCTGCCCAAGGGCCAGAAGCCGCCGGCGGTGACGCAGCAGAAGAAGCAGACCGCGCCCGAGGCGATGGCTGGCCAGTTCACCGCGCACGTGGTGTGGAACGCCGCGAAGAAGGCGCTGGTGCCCGTCACCCGCGACGCCATGGGGAAGAACTTCGCCAAGCTCGGCGTCACGCCGGAGCTGCGCTACCGCGGGCAGGTGACGCTGCTGTCGGGCGAGACGGTCGAGGTGCGCACCCAGTTCGACCTGCTGGCCGAGTACCTCGACGCCAACCTCACGCCGGAGCAGACCGAGAAGCTCACCGGCGCGCCCGCGAAGGCCATCATCTCGCTGGCCGAAGACATCGCGAAGAACCCCGAGAAGACCATCATCCCCACGGGCATGGGGCCCAACCAGTTCTTCAACGCCGACCTCAAGGACCGCGCCATCTTCCTGGTGGCGGCGCTCACGCGGAACATCGGCTTCCCTGGCGGCAACGTCGGCAGCTACGCCGGCAACTACCGCACCGCCATCTTCGGCGGCATGCCGGCCTACGCGGTGGAGGACCCGTTCAACGTCACCACCGACCCGAACGCGAAGCCGAAGGTGAAGAAGTACCTGCACTACGAGTCGCTCCACTACTTCAACTACGGCGATCGGCCCCTGCGGCAGGGCAACAAGGTCTTCACCGGCCACGGCCACATGCCCACGCCCACCAAGGCGATGTGGCTCAACAACTCCAACAGCGTCATCGGCAACGTGAAGTGGCACTACGACGTCGTCAACAACACCCTGCCGAAGGTCGAGTTCATCGCCTTCTCCGACTGGTGGTGGACGGGCTCGTGCGAGTACGCCGACCTCGTCTTCGGCTGTGACAGCTGGGCCGAGTTCAGGCACCCCGACATGACGGCCTCGTGCACGAACCCCTTCGTGCAGATGTTCCCGAAGAGCCAGGTCAAGCGCGTGTTCGACACCCGCAGCGACATCGAGATCATCGCGGGCGTCTCGAAGGCCCTCGGCGCCCTCTACAAGGACGAGCGCTTCGCGAAGATGTGGAAGTTCGTGGACGACGACAACGTCGAGGCCTACCTGCAGCGCATCATCGACGACTCGCCGGGCCTCAAGGGCTACCGGGTCGAGATGCTGCTGCAGAAGGCGGCGCAGGGCGTGCCCGCGCTCGTCAACAACCGCACCTACCCGCGCATCTCGTCGTACGAGCAGGCCAAAGGCGAGCAGCCCTGGCACACGCGCTCGGGCCGGCTCGAGTTCTACCGCCCGGAGCAGGACTTCATCGACGCCGGCGAGAACCTGGTCATCTACCGCGAGCCGGTGGACTCGACGGTGCACGAGCCCAACGTCATTCTGGCGAAGCCGCACCCGGCGATTCGCCCGCGTACGCCCGAGTCGTACGGCCTCTCGCGTGACGACCAGTCCACCGAGGCGCGGCAGGTGCGCAACGTGCTCAAGAACGGCGAAGAGCTGCTCGCGTCGAAGCACCCGCTCACCGACAAGGGCTTCAAGTACGTCTACCACACGCCCAAGTACCGCCACGGCGCGCACACCACGCCCGTCGACACCGACTTCACCGGCGTGTTGTTCGGCCCCTTCGGCGACGTGTACCGGCACGACAAGCGCATGCCGTCGGTCACCGAGGCCTACGTCGACATGAACCCGCTCGACGCCAAGGAGCTGGGGCTCGAAGACGGCGACTACGTGTACATCGACGCCGACCCCAGCGACCGCCCGTACCGCGGCTGGAAAGAGGGCACCGACGCGTACAAGGTGGCCCGCCTGCTGCTGCGCATTCGGTACTACCCGGGCACGCCTCGCCGCATCACCCGCACCTGGCACAACATGTACGGGGCGACGTTCGGCTCGGTGAAGGGCGCCGCCACGCGGGCCGACGGCCTCGCGAAGAACCCCATCACCAACTACCAGGCGATGTACCGGACTGGCAGCCACCAGTCGGCCACCCGCGCCTGGCTGCGGCCCACCTTGATGACCGAGACGCTCGTGCACAAGGACATGTTCGGCCAGGCGCTGATGCAGGGCTTCGCGCCCGACATCCACTGCCCGGTCGGCGCGCCGCGTGAGGCCTTCGTGAAGTTCACGCGGGTGGAAGAGGGCGGCCTCAACGGCAAGGGCTTGTGGCGCCCCGCCGCGCTCGGGCTGCGGCCCACCTACGAGCGCGACTCGATGAAGCAGTACCTCAAGGGCGGCTTCACCAAGATCGGCTGACAGGAGACCTCATGAGCACCGTCAAGAACTGGCAGCTGAAGCGAGACATGGAGTACGCGTACGACGAGGCCCGCCCCAAGCGGCAGTGGGCCATCGTCTTCGACCTGAACAAGTGCATCGCGTGTCAAACCTGTACACTCGCGTGCAAGACGACCTGGACCAGCGGCAAGGGCCAGGAGTACATGTTCTGGAACAACGTCGAGACCAAGCCCTACGGGAGCTACCCGCTGGGCTGGGACGTCAACGTGCTCGAGAAGCTCGGCAAGCAGGACTGGGCGAAGAACGGCTCGTACGAAGGCAAGACCATCTTCGAGGCGGCGCCGCCCGAAGAGCGCGCGGTGCACTTCTCGCCCACCGACGAAGACTGGATGTACCCCAACCACGGCGAAGACGACTGCGTCGGCAGCCAGGACTCGGGCGGCCACGTCGGCGCGCTGCCGCACGACAAGTGGTTCTTCTACCTGCCGCGCACCTGCGCCCACTGCACCTACCCGGCGTGCCTGGCCGCGTGCCCGCGCAAGGCCATCTACAAACGTGAAGAAGACGGCATCGTCCTCATCGACCAGTCGCGGTGCAAGGGCTACGGCGAGTGCGTGCGGGCCTGCCCGTACAAGAAGTCGATGTACAACCCCATCACGCGCGTGAGCGAGAAGTGCGTGGGCTGCTACCCCGCCGTCGAGCAGGGCATTCAGCCCCAGTGCGTCGTCAACTGCATCGGCAAGATTCGCACGATGGGCTTCATCAACCCGCCGTGGAAGGCGCGCAAAGACAACCCCATCGACTACCTGGTGCACACCAAGGGCGTCGCGCTGCCGTACTACCCGCAGCTCGGGCTCGAGCCGAACATCTATTACATCCCTCCCATTCACGCCGACCGCGACTACCTGCGCCAGATGTTCGGGCCGCAGGTCGACGGCGCCATCGAGCGCTACCGCACCCTCGCCAAAGACCCCGTCACCGCCGGCCTGCTCTGCCTCATCGGGAGCAGCGACCGCATCATGCACCGCTTCACCGTCGCCAACGGCGTCGCCACCGGCTTCGACGAGCGCAACACCGAGCTGGTGAAGGTGCCCGTCACCGAGCCCATCATCGAGCGCCCCGCGTACGACGAGAAGCTCGAGACCGTTCGCAACAACACGCCCTGAGGACCCAACACCATGCGCTCCCTGCTCATCAGCGCCGTTCTCTGCACCGCCGCCGTCGCCGCCGCGCAAGACCTCGAGGCGCGCGCGGTGAAGGCCGACCTCACCAAAGACGACCCCGCGGCCGCCTACTGGGCCTCGGTGCCCGAGGTGAACGTCTCGCTCATCGGCCAGCCCATGGTGGTGCCCCGGCCGTCCACCACCACCACCTCGAACCTCAAGGTGAAGGTGGTGCACGACGGCAAGCGCATCGCGTTTCGTCTGCAGTGGGCCGACCCCGAGAAGAGCGAGGCCGGGCGGCTGGGCCAGTTCTCCGACGCCGCCGCCATTCAGTTCCCCGCCGCGGTGGCCGACTTCCCGCCGCCGGTGATGATGGGCGCCAAGGGCCTGCCGGTGCACCTCTTCCACTGGCGCGCGCAGTACCAACGCGACCGCGAGGTGGGCAAGCCGACCGTGAAGGACCTGTACCCCAACGGCTCCATCGACATCTACCCGATGGAGTTCCCCAACGCCGAGGCCAACCAGGGCCTCACCGCGAAGGACCAGGAGAAGTTCTCGCCCGCCACCGCCGAGGGCAACCCGCAGGCCTACAGCAAGACCGGCGTCGATGAGATCATCGCCGAGGGCTTCTCGACCTCTCAGGTGAAGGAGGGCCACTCGAGCTCGGGCACCGGCGCGTGGAGAGACGGCGCCTGGTCGCTCGTCATCTCGCGGCCGCTGGCCATCGAGGGCGGCTCCACCCTGACGCTGGGCGGCAAGAGCTGGGCGGCGTTCGCGGTGTGGCAGGGCGGGCAGGGCGAGGTCGGCAGCCGCAAGTGCCTCACCATGGCGTGGAGCACGCTGACGCTGAAAGAGGGCCCATGAACGCCGAGGTGCTCGAAGACCGCGCGCTGTCGTTCGCGCTCGCCGCCACCGTCTCGGGCTACCCGACGACGACCTTCCACCAGCGGCTCGAGACGCTCGTCTCGATGCAGCCCGTCGGCTGGGCCGCGCCGCTCCTCGAGGGCTCCGCCACCCAGGCCGGGCTCGAGCGCCTGCAGTCTGACTTCATCGCGAACTTCGAGGTTGGCTCGGCGCGCCTGCCGCTGCACGAGACCGAGTTCGGCCGCACCAAGGGCCTCTCGAAGGGCACCGACCTCGCCGACCTCGCCGGCTTCTACCGGGCCTTCAACCTCGAGCTGAGCGACGTCGAGGGCGACCACGAGGTGTTCGACCACCTGGCCGTCGAGCTCGAGTTCTACTCCAGCCTGCTGGCCCGCGAGGCGTGGCTGGCCGAGACCGGCAACACCGAGGGCGTCGAGGTGGTGCGCGAGGCCCGCGGCAAGTTCCTCGAGGCGCACCTGGGGCGGCTGGCGACGGCGCTGCGGGCCCACGCGCAGCTCAACGAGGGCTCGCCCTGGCAGCCCGCGCTGGCGTGGACGGTGGAGCTGGTGCTGGCCGAGTGCCGCGCCGTCGGCGTCACCCCGCCGGCCCTCGATGGCCTGTCGAGCGCCGAGCCCGACGAGGTGGCCTGCGCCGTCAACCTGAACCCGCCGGGCGGAAAAGCCCGGAGCTGACGTGGGTGCCGCCGGCACGCTGCGGGTGAACGTGCTCGAGCAGTGTCAGCTGCGCTGCGCCTACTGCCTGCCCGGGGCGGTCAAGCCCTTCACGCCCAACCCGGCGCGCCTGCGCGTCGACGAGTACCGGCGCCTCGCCGCGGCCTTCGGCGCCCATGGCCTCCGCAAGGTGCGCTTCACCGGCGGAGAGCCGCTGCTCCACCCCGAGCTCGAGGGCGTCATCGCCGCCTTTCGGGCGGGCCTGCCCCAGGCGACCCTCGCCGTCACCACCAACGGCCTCTTGTTGCCCTCACGCCTCGAGGCCCTGGCCCGCGCCGGGCTCGACGCCGCCACCGTGCACATCGACAGCCTGCGGCCCGACCGCTACCGCCAGTCGATGGGCGACGGCGACCTCGAGGTGGCGCTCCAGGCCGTGGCGATGGCGCGGGCGCGGCTGGCCCGCGTGAAGCTCAACTGCGTGGTGCAGAAGGGGCTCAACGACGACGAGCTGTGGAGCTTCCTCGCGCTGTCGCGGCGCCTCGACGTCGAGGTGCGCTTCATCGAGCTGATGAACACCGGCAGCGCCACCCACTACACCCGCGGGGCCTTCGTCAGCGGCGCGCGCATGCTGGCGCTGCTGGCGGAGCGCGAGCCCATCGCTCCGCTGCGCCGCCGACACGAGGCCGACCCGGCCGCCCTCTACCGCACCGGGAGCGGCATCACCTTCGGCGTCATCGCCTCTGACACCGCGCCCTTCTGCGGGGCGTGTGACCGGCTCCGGCTCACCCCCGACGGGCGCCTGCGCGGCTGTCTCTACGAGGCGGGCGGCACCTCGCTGCGAGACGCGCTCCGCGGCGGCGCCACCGACGCTGCCCTCGAGGCGCTGGTCGGCGCCACCGTGCACACCAAGCGCTCGTTTCACCCCGCCTCGACCCCGGGCCTCACGCCGTTCAGCATGTCGGAGGCCGGCGGCTGAGGTGTTCCGGTATGTTTCAGAATGAACCAGACTCACCCGCGCTCGCCTGCACGGTGATGGCACGGTCGGTGCTGTGGTCGGGCTCATGTTTGACCGTCATCAGACCGTCGCCAGCGTGGTGCTCGCGTCCCCGGCCTGTGCCGAGGTGTTTCAACGCCACCGCATCGACTTCTCGTGTCGGGGCGAGCTGAGTGTCGAGGCGGCGGCGCTCCAGAGGGGCCTGGGCGTCGTTCAGCTGCTCGGTGAGTTGGCCGCCGCGACGGTCGAGCGGCGGCGCGAGGGCCCCGACGTTCGCCAGCTCTCGACGCCCGAGCTGGTCTCGTTCACCCGCTCCCACCACCACGAGCCGCTCAAGCGGACCCTGCCCTTCGTCAGCGCGCTGGCCTCGAAGGTGAGCCGGGTGCACGGGGCGCACGAGCCCAACCTCGTGCGCCTCGAGTCGCGGGTGGCCGAGCTGTGCATCTCGCTGGGCACCCACCTCGAGGACGAGGCGGAGCTCCTCTTCCCGGCGCTGGTGGCGGGCCACGTCGACGGCAAGGCGCGCGCGCTCTTCGAGGCCGCCTTCAACGACCACCTCGCGGTGGTGGAGCGGCTGGAGGAGATTCGCGCCGCGGCCTGCGACTTCGTGGCGCCCCCGTCGGCGTGCAACAGCTACCGCACGCTCTTCGCGGAGCTGAAGTGGCTCGAGCTCGACGTGCTCTCGCTCATCCACCTCGAGAACTACGTGTTGCGGGGCCGGGTCGCCGCCGTGGTGGGAGGCGCCGCGTGAGCCAGGCCCCGACGCCAGACCTGCGGGCGGCGGCGCTCGAGGCGCTGCGCGAGGTCATCGACCCCGAGGTGGGGCTCAACGTCGTCGACCTGGGGCTCGTCTACGGCGTGGACGTCGACGGCGCCGCGGTGCACGTGCGGCTCACCATGACGACGCCCGCCTGCCCCTTGGGAGAGCACATCGCCCGCGACGCCGAGGAGCGCCTGCGCGGCCTCGACGGGGTCGGCGAGGTGACGGTCGAGCTCGTCTGGGAGCCTGCGTGGAGCCCGGACCGCATGTCACCCGAAGGCAAGGCGCACCTGGGATGGAACGGCTGAGCGGCCAGCTCCGGGGGCGGCGCGCGCTGCTGCTGTTGGCGGCGGCGCTCGCGCTCTCGGGGGTGCTCGGCGGGCTGGCCCGGGTGGGCGTGGCGGTGAGCTTTGGGCCGTCGATGGCCGTCGCGCACGGCCCGCTGCTGGTGCTGGGCGTCTTCGGCGCCGTCATCAGCCTCGAGCGCGCGGTGGCGTTGGGGCGCGGGTGGGCCTTCGTCGCGCCGGCGCTCGCGACGGTGGGCGCGGTGGCGGCGGCGCTCGGGCTCTCCGGCAGCGCGTGGGTGCTCGCCTCGTCCTGCGCGGTGATGGTGCTGGTGAACGCGGCAGTGGTGAGGCGCCAGGCGGCGGCCTTCACCTGGTTGATGCTGCTGGGCTCGCTGCTGCTCTTCGGCGGGGCGTGGGCGTGGGCCGCGGGCGCGCCGGTGTCGGCGGTGACGCCCGCGTGGCTGGGCTTCTTCGTGTTGACCATCGTGGCCGAGCGCCTGGAGCTCTCCAGGTTGGCGCCCACGCCGCGCTGGGCCTCGCGGGCGTTGTGGATGTTGTCGGTCGTCTTCGCCGCGGCCGCGTTCGCGCAGGGGTGGTGGCCGACGGTGGCGGCGCCGGTGTTCGGCGCCTGTCTCGTGCTCCTGGGGGCGTGGCAGCTGCGCTTCGACCTCGCGCGCCGCACCGCGCGGCTCGCCGGAGTGCCCCGCTTCACCGCCGCGGGCGTGTTGTCGGGCGCGGCGTGGTTGGTGGTGACGGGGGTGGTGCTGCTGGCGCGGGGCGCGCCGCCGGCGGGGCCCGTCGCCGACGCGGTGCTCCACGGCGTCTTCGTCGGCTACGTGCTGTCGATGGTGTTCGCGCACGCGCTCGTCATCCTCCCGGCGGTGGCCCGGGTGGCGGTGCCGTATCACCCGCTGCTCTTCGCGCCGCTGGTGCTGCTGCACGGCGGGCTGGTGGTGCGCGTGGTGGGAGACCTCGCCGCGCTGCCGGCGGTCCGCCAGGTCGGCGCCGTGCTCAACGCGCTCGCCCTCGCGCTGTTCGTGGTGGCGGTGGTGGCCGCGCGCTGGCTCACCGCCCGGCCGGTAGCGCCGAGGCCTCGGCCGGTGACCGACGCGCCATGACGTCGTCGCGCGCCGCGGTGTGCACGCGAGGCGCCATGACGTCGCAGCGCGTGGAAGCGCCTGTCCGAGGCGCCCCGACGTCGGCCGGCGCCAGCCGCGCCGTGACGTCGCAGCGCGCGGAAGCGCCCGCCCGAGCCCTGACGTCGGCCGGCGCCAGTCGTGCCGTGACGTCGCAGCGCGCGGAAGCGCCCGCCCG
>JACSRE010000377.1 GCA_014879945.1 Myxococcus sp. | reverse complement strand
AGGCCATCGGCGCCCTGGCGCGCAAGGAGCGGGTGCCCTTTCGCATCGCGCGCGGCGAGCTCGAAGGGAAGATGAAGTGCCGCATCTGGAAGAAGCTGCACGCCGAAGAGGCGCGGCGCTTCGACCAGGCCTTCACCCTGATGGAGCAGCACCCCACCCTCGAGCTGACCGAGGCCTTCGGGGTGGTGCAGAGCGGCCTGACGGTCGAGGAGTTCCTCGCGCGGCGGGTGCGGGCCAAGCGGCGTGACGAGGTGAAGAAGGCGCGCGGCTCGGTCGACGCGGGGCCCATCGACGCCTTCATCACCTCGCTGATCGAGGCCAAGACCGAGCTGTCGCTGGTGCTGGGCGAGCGCACGGTGCTCGACGTGATCACCGCGGTGCAGCCCGTCTCGTTCGAGTGCGAGCGCTCGGGCCGCGTCGAGAAGCTGCAGCTGGTCGTCCTCGCCGCCAGGCCGACGTGGGAGGCGTTGTCGGGGGCCCTCGAGCGCGACCCCAAGCTGGCGCAGAAGCCCACCCCCGTCGCGCGCCAGCCGTCGCGGCGGCCGGTGAGCGACCCTCGCCCCCTGCTCGACCACCTCGGAAAGACCCTGAAGGTGGTGCTGCGAAACGGCATCACCTTGACCCAGCCGCTGTTGGCCGTGGGCCCGTTCGACGTGCTGCTGGGCGAGGCGGCCGCGCCGCTCTTCGTGCCGCTGCACGCGATGTTGAGCTGGGCGACCGCCGACTGAGCCTGCTACCGCTTCTGGCGGTAGCTCTGAATGGGGATCACCTGGCTGACGTTGGTGCCCGCGCGCGCGGCCTGGGCCCGCCGGATCAGCAGCGGAATGTCACCCTCGCCCCGCTCGACGGCCGAGCGGAGATCGGCGAGGCGCTCGAGGTGGCGGCGCACCGCGATGCCCTCGGGCGCCATGGCGACGATGGCCCGGAGCGCCGTCTCGGCCGACTCGAGCTGGGTCTCGGCCCGCGCGGTGTCGCGGCGCGCCAGCGACAGCCACGCCGCCGTCTCTTCACCGACGAGGTTCAGCTCGTGGCTCAGCCCGACGATCAACCGGCCGCGCGAGGACTCGGGCGTCACGAACTCGAGCTCGACCTTCACGTGCTTGAGCTCGCCGCGCTCGCGGCTGGAGCCGTGAACGATGGCGCTCCAGGTCTCGCTGCGCAGAGGGCCGGTCAGCAACACCCGCCGCGAGTAGCCCCTCGACACGTCGCCGAGCGTCACCACGAGCGCGTCGGCCTCGAGGGTGGTGGCGAAGCCGTGGCGGCACGAGATGGCGCCGAAGCCCTCGGGCTGCACGCGCACCTGCACCTCGGCGGCGACCTGCCCGAAGAGGTGCGAGACGATGGCGCCCATGGCCTCGGTGAGGCCCTCGGGCCCGTCGACGTGCTCGAAGCCGTTGCCCGAGGGCCGGGTGAGCGCCTCGAGCACCTCGGCCACGTAGTGGCGCGCCAGCCCGAGCGCGTGCACCGAGAGGTTCTGCCTGGCCAGGCGCAGCCCCAGCTCGTCGAAGGCGTCCTGGGTGTCGGGCCCCACCGAGGGCTCGCCGTCGGTCAGCAGCAACAGCCTCGGCTTGCGGCCGGGCACCAGGGTGCGCTGGAGGCCGCGCGCGGCGACCTCGATGGCCTGGTGGAGCGCGGTGCCGCGGCCAGTGGTGACGTGCGCGAAGGCCTCGGTCATCGCCTGCTTGCCGCGCGCGTCCATCGAGCAGACCGGCACCCGCTGCTCGGCGACGCCGTCAAAGAGCACCAGACCGATGTAGTCGTCGGGGCCAGCGAGATCGATGAACGACTGGGCCGCCTCGACGGCCGCCGCCAGAGGGGCGCCCTTCATCGAGCCGCTGCGGTCGAGCACCAGGTTCACCATCACCGGGCTGCGCGGCTCGTCTTCGCCGCCACGGGCCTGCACCAGAATGTGGCCCTCCCGCTGCTCGGCGATGCGCGTCTCGACTGCCCAGGCCGTCCACAACATGGCTCACCTCTCGAAGTTGATGGCGCCAACTCTAGCAAAGGCGCCCTCGCGGCGCAGATGCGGAGTCGAGGGCCCCTTGGTAGGAAGCCCCCATGCGCACCCTCCTCACGTTCGCCGCCGTTCTCGCCCTCGCTGCCTGCAAGAAGAACGAGCCGCTGCCCTCCGCCGTGCCAGTCGTGGCTCCGAAGCCGGTCGTCGAAGCGAAGCCGGCGAGCGCGCGCACCATCGAGCTGAAGGTGACGGAAGACGGGTTTCAGCCGGGCAACCTCACCCTCAAGAAGGATGAGCCGGTGAAGCTGGTCGTCACCCGCATCACCGACGCCACCTGCGCGACCGAGCTGCTCATCGCGGACACCGAGATCAAGGCCGAGCTGCCGCTGAACAAGGCCGTCGAGATCGCCTACACGCCGACCAAAGCGGGCCAGGTGAAGTTCGGCTGC
>JACSRE010000220.1 GCA_014879945.1 Myxococcus sp. | reverse complement strand
GCCGCCCGCGGTGCCGCCGCCCACACCGGCCCCGCCTGATCCGCCGAAGCCTCCGGTGCCAGTGTTCCCGCCGGTGCCAAGCGAGGTGCAGCTCCCGCCGACGCAGGTCAACCCGAGCTGACACGCAGAGCAGGTCGCGCCGCGGGCGCCACACGCCTGAGTCGTCGTTCCCGGCGCACACAGGCCAGTGGAGTCACAGCACCCGGTGGGACAGCTCTGAGGTGTGCACCGCGCCGGGCCACACGACTGCACGAACACCCCGACCGCCAGGGCCGACATCGCGGCCAACACCAGATGGGTTCTCACGTTCACTCCCTTGGCCCCCGACGGGAGGCATCACTCTGGGCCGATGACACCCGGTAACCCGTCGCGGTGCAACGTTTCATGCAGCGCGCCCTCGAGCTTCTCGAGCGAGCGGCCCTGGGCGTCGACGACGGCCTTGAAGGCGGCGCGATCGGCCGTCTTGAGGGTGTGGGGCGCGATGGCGCCGACGGTGACGAGCACCGGCACTAGGTAGCGCTGCTCCACGGCGGTGTTCACCACGAACGCCGTGCTCTGCTCGACGACCTCGGGCTTCGGCGGCGTCGAGAAGCCGACGCGCAGCTCGCGCCGCGACACGCCGGCCACCGCGGCGTGCGCGCGCTCGGAGCCCGCCGCCCACGAGAGCGCGAAGGTGGCGCGCACGTCGCGCTTGAGGCCGCCCTCGGAGCGCCAGCTAGCGAGGAAGCGCCGCGCCTCGGCGACCTGCTTCCCGTCCACCGAGGTGGCGTCGACGCTCGAGAGCGTCGCCAGCCCGTCGAGGAGCCCGATGAGGCGCTTGCACTCGTTCACCACCGGCTCCGGGTTGCGCTTCCCGTCGGCGTTGAGCCCCTTGAGGCCGGTGAGGTTCTCGGCCGTGAGCGCCGCGACCAGGGCCTCGAGCGCGCGCGCCTGCCGCTCGAAGGCGCCCCGGGCCGGCTCGACCTCGAGCATGGGCGGAACGTTGAGGCGCACCTTCAGCTGCGTGCGGTCGAGCACCTCGTCATCAGCGTCGAGGCCACCGCGGCGGGCGTCCCGGTGGCTGCCCTGGAGCGCGGCGAAGGCGCCCGACAACCGGTCTCTCCAGCTCGAGTCGATGGCCACGGCCTTCGAGGTGTCGATGAGGAGCGGCGCCATCGCGGCGTCGCGCAGCTCAGGCCAGGTGGTGCCGGCGGCCTTCACGCGCCCGTCGGCCACCGCGGCGGTCAGCTCGTCCATCGCGGCGGAGCGCTCGGCGCCCTTGAGCTCCGCGAGGAACTTCGAGAACGGCGTCGACGGCCACGCCACCAGGGGCGGCGGCACCCGGCCGGTGAGCGGGAGCGCCTCGATGAAGTCGTTGAGGCCGTCGAGCGCGCCCTCGTAGTTGCCCTTCGCGGCCGCCTTGAACGCGACGAACGGCTCGTCGACCGAGGCGCCGACGAAGCGATCGCGGCGCTGCCGGGTGCGCTCGAAGAGGGCGTTGAGCCTGGCGTCCTTCTCGAGCAGCTCGGCGAACACCAGCACCGCGGCGGTGCCGGCGCGGCTCTGCTCGAAGGGCCGCGACAGGGCGCGCGCGCGGAACCAGGCGCACGAGAGCTCGGGGCTCTGGCTCCACGGCGAGGGCGCCACCACCGAGTCGCCGTCGGCGCTCAGCTTCGCCAGCTCGGCCTCGACGGGCGTCTTCAGCTCAGGGTCGTTCCTCGCGAAGGCGGGCAGCTTCGCCACGTCGCCGCAGCTCGAGGCGGCGAGCACCCGACTGGCCAGGGCGAAGGCGCCTTCACGGGTGTCGCCGGCGCTGCTCCGGGCGCGCGCGACGGCCCACTCGGCCACCTTCGTCCACAGCTCCCGCCGCATCCACTCGGTGTCCACCTCGACCGCGGCGAGCGCGGCGTCCTGCACCTGACGGGACAGCCACAGCGGCAGCTCCACGCCCACCAGGAGCTTCGGCGTGCGCGGGTCGAGCGGGGCCAGGAGGCGTGCCCCGGCCTTCTTGCCCAGGGGGGTGTCGGTCGCGAGCGGCCCGTCGGGGGTCAGCGCGAACGAGGTCGAGAGCGGCGCCAGCTCGAGGCCCTGCCCTCCCGTCAGCGTGACGCCCGGCTGCTTCGGCACCTTGACGGTGACCTGCCTCGGCAGCTCGGCGAGGAACTTCTTCACCGCCTCTTCGCCGTTGGCCTCTTTGGCGTCGCCGAAGCCGGGCGACTTCTTGAGCGCGGTGAGATCGTACGCGTACTCGATGGAGCCGTCAGAGAGGCGCTTGCTGCGGAACGGCCAGACGTCGGCCATGGGCGCGCTGCCGAGCACCGCCACGGCGAGGGTCGAGAGGATCATGGCGCGGGAGAGCTACGGGAGGCCGAGCAGGGACTTCACGGTCTCGAGCACTTCCGAGGCCTGCACCGGCTTGACCAGGTAGGCGTTGGCGCCGAGGTTCATCGCGCGCTCACGGTCGGCGTCGGCAGACTCGGTGGTGATCATCACCACCGGCAGCGCCGCGAGCGCCTTGTCCTGGCGGATGTGGGCGACCAGCTTGAGGCCGTCGAGCACCGGCATGTTGATGTCGGACAGCACGATGTCGAAGGGGCCGCTGCGGAGCTTGCGCAGCGCCTCTGCGCCGTCACCAGCTTCGACACACACCAGGTCGGGCAGCTTCTGCAACGCGTACATCACGCTGCGACGCAGCTGCAGGGAGTCGTCCACCACCAGAGCGCGGATCGTCATCGTCGAAGCCCACCCTACTCCGAGCCCGGCGACGCGAAAGTCACTTCTTGGGCTGGAACGCGGGGTGGCTGCCCGAGCCGCGGGAGATCTGAATGGCCTGCGCCAGCGACGGCCCCAGCGCGTGGAGCGGCAGCACCCGCGTCACCGGCCCGGCGTTGATGGCCGCCTGCGGCATTCCGAAGACGATCGCCGTCTCCTCCGACTCGACCCACACCTCGGCGCCCGTCGCCAGCAGCGCCTTGACGCCCCTGGCGCCGTCGCTCCCCATGCCGGTCAGCACCACGCCGCGCGCCGCCGCCTTCACCAGCTTCGCCACGCTCGAGAAGAGCCGGTCGGCCGAGGGCGCGACGCCGTCGGTGGGCAGGGGGCGCGAGACGACCGCGACCAGCGCGCCGTCCCGCTCGCCCAGCTCGAGCTGCTCGCCGCCGGGCGCGATGTAGACGCGGCCCTGCACGATGGGGTCGCCCGTCTGCGCCTCTTTCACGCGAAAGGGGAGCGCCCCATCGAGCCGCTGCGCGAAGGCCTCGGTGAAGCGCGGCGGCATGTGCTGGGCGACGAGCACGCACACCGGGAGCCCGGCCAGCGCCTCGAGCACCTTCTGCACCGCGGGCGGTCCGCCGGTCGACGCGCCGATGGCCACCACGGTAGGCGTGTCGACCGAGACGGGTTTGGGAGGGCGCGCGGGCCGCGGCGGGGTCACGGCGGCGGGGAACACCGCGGGCGTGTGAAACGGCCCTGCCGCGCGGGGCGGGCCCTGGCGCCGCGCGAAGGCCGACGCCCGCACCTTCTCGATCAGCTCGGCCCGCACCAGCTCGAGCCCGGCCTTGTCGGCTGACGCCGGCTTGGCCACGAAGTCGAAGGCGCCCAGCTGCAGCGCCTTGAAGACGTCTGAGGGGTGCCCGTACGACGACAACACGATGACCGGCGTGGGCGCGCGCGAGTTGAGCAGCCGCAAGAAGGCGTAGCCGTCGATGCGCGGCATCTCGAGATCGAGCGTGATGCAGTCGGGCTTGAGCGCGATGGCCTTCTTGAGGCCCTCTTCGCCGTCGGCCGCGCGGTCGAGCACCTCGATGCCGGGCGCCGACTCGAGCATCGCGGTGATGGCGCGCCGGTTCGACGGGGAGTCGTCGATGACGAGGACGCGGATGGGGCGGTTGGTGCGCACGGCGAAGTCCCCATGCCTGTGAGCGCGGGCGCAGGCAAGCCCGCCGGGGACCACCTTCGTGACGCAGAACAAGAGCGCGCCGTCGAAGAGCGGCGGGCGCGGGAGCGCCTGACGAACCGAGAACGACGAGGGCCACCCGGGCGGTGGGTGGAGTTGTGCTCGGCCTCAGTCCACGCGGGGCTTGCGGTAGACGAGGTCGCCCGACAGCTGCACCAGCTCGAACTTCGTGGTGAGGCTGAACAGGTTCTCGGAGTGGCCCAGCAGCAGGTACCCGCCCTCGCGCAGGCGCTCCGAGAAGGCCTGCACCACCTTCCGGCGCGTCTCGGTGTCGAAGTAGATGAGCACGTTGCGGCAGAAGATGACGTCCATCGAGGGGAGCAGCCGCGCGCCGGCGGCGTCGAGCAGGTTGAGCCAACCGAACCGCACCCGCGCCTTGTAGGCGGGCTTCACCCGCACCCTGCCCTGCTCGGCCGCGTCGAAGAACTTCGCGCGCTGCTCGGGCGTGGTGGAGCGCAGCGCCGAGGGGCCGTACTCCGCGTGGCGCGCCAGCGAGAGCGCCTTCTGCGACAGATCGGTGCCGAGGATGTCGAGGTCCCACCCCGACAGCTGCGGGTGGTCGCCCATCAACATCGACAGGGTGTAGGGCTCCTCACCGCTGGAGCAGCCGGCGCTCCAGACGTGCAGCGTGCGGCCGACGGCGTCTTGCGCCAGCCGGGGGATCACCTCGTCGACGAAGGTCGACAGCTGGGCCGGCTCGCGGAAGAAGTACGTCTCGCGCGGGAGCAGCAGATCGATGGCGAGCTCGAGTTCCTCCTTCCCGCGCGGGTCGTAGCGGAGGTAGCGCTGGTAGGTGCCGAAGTCGCGCAGCCCCAGCGCCTCGAGGCGGGGCGCCAGGCGCCGCTCGGCGATGAACTTCAGGTCGTCACGCAGCACGAAGCCGCAGGCGCTCTGGAGCACGTCGCGCAGCAGCCGCAGCTGTTCGGGCGTCATCTCTGCCATCGCTCACCGCGCCGACACGGCCTCGAGGGCGCGCACCAGGGCCTCGTGCGCGAGCGCGTCGGTCTCACGATCGACCGCCACCTGGAGCGCCGCGCGCTGCGCCGCTCCGGCACCGACGGCCAGGGCCTGCGCCGCCGCCACCCGCACGTCCCACCGCGCGTCGGCGAGCGCCCGGACTGCCTGGGCGACGACCGCTGGCGACGAGGCGCCCTCCTGGAGCACCAGCTTGACGACCTCGGCGTCGGCGTGCGCCGCCAGCCGGGCCAGCGTCGCCTCGTCGGCGCCACCCAGCACCATCAGCGCCTGCACCGCCGCGAGCACCGCGCCCGAGTCTGCCTGGCCCGAGAGCTCGATCAGCCGGGGCACCGCCCACGTCGCGCCGCACTCCATCGCCGCGCCGGCCGCCAGCGCCGCCACCGACGGCTCGCGATCGCCCAGGAGCCGCTCGAGGAGCGCCCTGCCCTGCTCGGGCCCCAGCCCCGCCACCGCCCGCGCCGCGCCGCGCCGCACCCGGGTGGACTCGTCAACCACCGCCATGCCCAACAGCGTCGCGGCCTCGGCGCCCGCCACCATCGCCACCTGCGCCCCCGCCGCGCGCACCGCCTCGGCCTCGTCGTGCATCGCGCGTCGCAGCACCGGCAGCGCCTCGGCGCCGGCGACGTTCGCCCACGCCCGCACCAGGTGGGGCCGCAGCGGGCCCTTCACGCGCTCCGCCAACGCCTGCTTCACCTCGGCAGGGAACGTCTGCGCCAGGTGCGTCAGCGCCCTCGACGCCGCGGCCGAGACGCCGTCGTCGTCGAGCGCGCGCAGCAGCGGGGCGATGGCCAGCGTGGACTCGCAGCGCCCCAGGGCCCGCACCGCGACCTCGCCCAGGTCGTCTTCGCCGGCGCCGAGCAGCGCGGTGAGCGGCGCCACGAAGCGCGGGCTGGCGTTCTCGACGATGGCCTCACTGGCCACCGAGCGCCCCTCGCGCGACATCTGCAACAGCGCCGGCGTCGGCCCCTCGAGCAGCGCCACCAGCCCCGGCGTGCCCAGCGACAGCAGCACCGAGAGCGACAGCTGCGCCAGCGCCCCACCCTCGGCCGCCTCGGCCACCCTCGAGGCGAGCTCCGGCAACCGTACCGCGCGCACCAAGTGGAGCGCGCCGGTGCGCCGCTCCAGATCGTCGGAGGCCAGGCACCGGGTGAGCCACGCCGCGGCGTCATCGACCCCGCTGAGCGCGAGCGAGAGCTCGTTCTCGACGTCGGCGCCCAGGGCCGTCGTCGCCCCGCCGAGCGCCAGCAGCGCCGCGTCACGCGTCCCCCTGGCCCGGAGCGCCTGCACCACCAGGACCCACGCGGCGCGGTGCCGAACGCGGCCGATGAGCCGCCACGCGCTGCGGCGGGTCAGCGGGCTCTGCACCAGCGGCACCAGCTGCGGCAGCGGCGGCGGCGCGTTCAGCGCGGTCAGCGCCTCGAGCGCGCCCACCTGGAGGAGCGGATCGTCCTTCGACAGCAGGGCCTGCAGCGCCGCGCGCGCGTGCGGCCCGCCCGTCTTACCCAGCGCCTCGGCGGCCGCCACGCGCACGTTGGGGTCGACGTCTTCCAGGGCCGCCACCAGCGCCGGCGCCGCCTCGACCCGGCCGAGCGCCCCGAGGATGTCGGCGGCGAACTTGCGTTGATCGGGGTCCTCGTGGCCGAGCAGCCCGATGAGCGGCCGCACGCCGACGGGGCCGAGGTGCGCCAGCGCGGTGGCGGCGGCGTTGCGCGCGCCGGTCTCGCCCCGCTTCGAGAGCACCTCGAGCAGCGCCTCGACGAGCGAGTCCGAGGTGGTGGCGGCGCTCAGCTTGTCGGCCGCCAGGCGGCGCACCCGCCAGCTCTCGTCGAAGAGCGCCTCGATGAGGCTGGTGAGGTGCGCGGTGGTCGGCTCGAGCTCGGCGAGGGCGCGGTAGCGGGCCTCGGCGGCCGGGTCGGTCTGCGTCCACGTCATCATGTGTCGTCTCCCACCAGCGCGAGCAGATCGAGCATCAGCTTCAGGGGGCCCGGGCCGCCGACCACGCCCAGCACGTGGGGCGTCTGGCCCGGCGTCGCGGTCAACGGCGCGGGCTTGAGGTCTCCCCTCGTCACGCGCAGCACCCGGCTGACCGCGTCGACGAGGAACCCCACGCGGCGCCGCCCCAGCTTGCACACCACCATGCGCTCCCGGCGCCGCACCCGGGGGTCGGAGGTGCCGGCGCTCTTCGCCGCCACGCCCAGCCGCTTGCGCACGTCGACGACGGGCACGATCTCTCCGCGCAGCTTCACCACCCCCTCGAGGAAGGAGGGCGCGCGCGGCACCGGCGTGGGCGCCTGGGCGGGCAAGATCTCCTCGACCCGCTTCAGATCGACCACGTACGTCTCGCCGCCGACCTCGAGCACGCAGAGCTGAATGTCCGGGTCGCTCATGACAGGGCCTGCTCCACGTCGAGGAGGATGTAGAGGTGCCCGTCGCTGCGCCCCAGCCCGGCGACCGCCCGCCGCTCCGCGCCCAGCGACGGCGCCGGCTCGAGCTTCGACAACAGCAGCCGCACCACCCCGCGCACCCGATCGACGAGGATGCCGGCGTCACCCTCTGCGTCCTTGAGCAGCACCACCCGCGTCTCGCGCGGCACGTCGCCGGGGCCCGTCACCCGAAAGGGCACCGTCTCGAGGTTGAGCTGCTTCTTGAGGTCGTACACGGGCAGCATCTCGCCGCGCACGTTCATCACCCCCAGCACGTGATCGGCCACGCGCGGCACCGGGGTGATCACCGGCACCTTCACGATCTCGCGCACCGCGCCGATGGGCACCGCGTAGGTCTCGGTGGACAGCTCGAACGCCAGGAACTCTTCGGGCAGCTCGTCGAGCGCCTCGACGCTGTCGGCGATCTCGGGCGCGAGCTCGAGCCACGCGCCGACGTCTTCGTCGGCCCGGTAGAAGAAGCGCTTGAGCAGCTCGTCGAAGCGGGCCATCGCTCAGCTCACCGCCGCCATCGGCCGCTTGAGATCTTCCACCAGGGCGCCGACGTCGAGCACCAGCACCGCCCGGCGGTCGCCCAGCTCGGTCGCCCCCGCGATGCCCCGCACGCCCTTGAGCCGCCCGCCCAGGGGCTTGGTGACGATGTCCTCCTGGCCGAGCAGCGCGTCGACGGCGAGCCCAAAGCGCTCCTGGGCCAGCCCGATGATGACGACGAAGTGGCGCTCCACCGGCAGCTCCTGGAGGCCGAACACCCGCGAGAGGCGCACGAAGGGCAGCGTCTGCCCGCGCACGTCGAGCACCTCGCGCCGCTCGATGGTGCGCAGCTCGGCCGGCTTCACCGAGACGATCTCGGTCACCGAGTTGAGCGGCACCGCGAAGGTGCGCTCGCCCACCGACACCACCAGCGCGCGAATGATGGCCAGGGTCAGCGGCAGCGTGAGGAGGAAGCGGGTGCCCTCGCCGCGGCGGCTCTCGATGTCGATGAGCCCCGAGAGCCTCGAGAGGTTGGTCTTCACCACGTCGAGGCCCACGCCGCGGCCCGAGAGCTCGCTGACGTCGGCGCGCGTCGAGAAGCCGGGCAGGAAGACGAGGTTGAGCAGCTCCCGGCGCTCCATCTCGTCGGTCGCCTCGCGCGTCACCACGCCCCGCTCGATGGCCACCTGGCGAATGCGCATCTCGTCCATGCCGGCGCCGTCGTCGCCCACCTCGATCTGCACCTGGTTGCCGAGCTGCTGGGCCTTGAGCCGAATGACGCCGCGCGCGTCTTTGCCCCGCGCCACCCGCTGGTCGGGGGCCTCGACGCCGTGATCGAGCGCGTTGCGCAGCAGGTGCATCAGCGGGTCCGACAGCTCTTCGACGATCAGCTTGTCGAGCTCGACGTCGCCGCCCGACACCTCGAAGTGCACGTCCTTGCCGCTCTGCCGCACCAGCCGGCGCATCAGGCGCGCCAGCTTGTCGAACACCTGCACCAGCGGCACCATGCGCACGTCGAGCACGCCGTTCTGGAGATCGTCGAGCTTGCGCTCGAGCGCGCGCGTCTCTTTCTGGAGCTCCTGGGCCCACAGCTTCGGCAGCGGCGCGCCGCCTGCGTTCCGGGCCACCTCGGAGAGGCGCTGAATGTTGGCGCGCACGGTGAGCAGCTCGCCGATGGTGTTCATCAGCCCGTCGAGGCGCCCGATGTCCACGCGCACCGTCTGGGCGAGCGAGCGCAGCGAGGGCTCGGCGCCCTGCATCACGCCCGAGGGGCTGGCGCTGCCACCGTAGGCGGGCAGGTCGGGCGCGCTGGCGTCCTGGAGGAACAGGGTGGGCGGCGGCTTGCGCGGCGCGGGCGCGGCGGCGGGCACCGGCGTCGGCGCCATCGTCTTCTGGGTGAGCGGCGAGACGATCGCCACCCCCTCGACGGCCGTGGCGATCTCGGGCCTGGGCCGGCTGCTGCCGAAGATCAGGTCGAAGGCGATCGACGCGTCGTCTCCGGGCTGCGACGAGGGCAGCGTGCTGATCACCTCGCCCAGCGGCTTGAGCGTGGCGTTGAGCGCGCTCAGGCGTTGGTCGAAGTCCTCGAGGCTGAAGACGGCGCGCACCTTCCACAAGGCGACGCCCTTCTTCACGTTCTCGCGCAGCCGGTGCTCTTCGTACTCGGTGAAGACGTTGCGAATGCCGGGGTCGAGGCCCACCTCGTCGAGCACGTCGACGGCGGCGCCTGAGCCGCCGGTGGCGAGCCGCGCGAAGGCCTCGGTCAGCGCCTGGGCGCGGGGCGCGGTGTCGGGGTGCGCCTCGTCGCCCGAGGCCTCGCGCAGCATCAGCGTCAGCACGTCGACGCCCTCGAGCAGGGTGTCGATCAAGGTGTCGTCGTGTTGCACCTTGCCCAGGCGCAGCGCGTCGAGCACGTCTTCGAGGTGATGGGCGAGCCCGGCGATCTTCTCTTGCCCGAACATCGCCGAGAGGCCCTTGAGCGAGTGGGCGGCGCGGAAGACTGCGTTGAGCAGATCGGGCTCGGGGTCGTGGCCGCGCTGGGCGTCGAGCACCGCGACGTCGTGCGCCAGCGTCTCGAGCACCTCGTTGGCTTCGGCGACGAACTCGGTCAGCGCGCGCGGCGGTGGCATGCGTCGAGGTCGCGCGTCAGCGCTTCAGGTAGCGCCTGGCCAGGGCCGTGAGCAGCTCCGACTGGAACGGCTTGACCAGGTACTCGTCGGCGCCCAGCTGCAGCCCCCGGTCCCTGTCCTGCTCGCGGCCCTCGGTGGTGACGATGAAGAGCGGCGTCTGGCGGTAGTGCGGGTTCTTCTTCACGAAGTTGATCAGCTCGAGCCCGTTGATGTCGGGCATGTTGATGTCGGTGATGATCAACGCGAAGCGGTGGCGGGGCAGCACCTTGAGCGCCTCGAAGCCGCTGACGGCCGTGTAGACCTCGACGCCCTCGAGCACCTCGATCGCCGCCGCCAGCAGCTCTCGCGTGGCGCGCGAGTCTTCGACGATGAGTACCTTGCACCCGTCCACTTGCGCCGACGTTAGCGCGGAAGCTCGTGAGGTGTCAGCGGGAGAGCGAGGCCTCGAGCCTGGGGTCGCCGAGGATCACCACCCGGCCGGCTCTCCACTTCGACACGAAGGCGCGCGCCAGCACGCCGCCCAGCGCCACGGCGTCGAGCTGGGGCAGCGGCGGCACGGCGAGGGCGACGTGCTCGGCCTTCGCCTTCTGCAACATCGAGAGGCTGGCGGTCAGCGCGTGCTCGAGGCCCAGCGGCGTGACGGTGCCCGAGCTGCCCAGGCCCACCGCGAAGATCATCGGCGCCGGCAGCCGCCCCTCCGACGGCGTCAGCAGGTTCTCGCCGGGGCTGCCGGTGAAGAAGCCGCTGTCGAGGGCGCGCGAGAGGGCGCCGCACAGCCTCCAGTCCACGAAGCCCGCGCCGCTCTGGAGCGGGCGCTGGTCGGCCGGGAGCAGGCACACCACCGCGTCGATGTCTTCGAGCGCGTCGACCGCGTGCAGCGAGGGCTCCTTCACCAGGGACATGCCCTCAGGCCTTGTTGACGGCGATGGCGATGCGGTCGAGCACGCCGTTGATGAAGGCCGCCGAGTCTTCGGTGCCGAACAGCTTGGCCAGCTCGACGGCCTCGTTGATCGTCACCTTGCGGGGAATGTCGCTGCGCTGGGTCAGCTCGAACACGCCCAGGCGGAGCACGTTGCGGTCGACGCGCTGCATGCGATCGATGCGCCAGTTCTGGCTGTGCTGCTCGATGAGCTCGTCGAGGGTCGCGAGCCGCTCGCGCACACCGGCGACCAGCTCGGTGGCGAACACGTGGGCGGCGTCGTCGCGCGGGTCGTCCGAGGCGGCCCAGGCAGACTCGACCGCGTCGTGCGGGCTGGCCTTCTCGTTCTGGTCGAGCTGGTAGAGCGCCTGGAGCGCCCGCTCGCGGCCCGTGCGGCGGCTGCCCACGGTTACTTCGCTCCCATGCGCGCGTAGAGGTTCACCATCTCGATGCAGGCCACGGCGGCCTCGGCGCCCTTGTTGCCGGCCTTCACGCCCGCGCGATCGACCGCCTGATCGAGGGTGTCGGTCGTCAGCACGCCGAAGGTGACGGCGGCGTCGGAGTGCAGCGAGGCCTGGCCGACGCCCTTGGTGACCTCGCCGGCGACGTACTCGAAGTGCGGCGTGCCCCCGCGAATGACGCAGCCGAGCGCGATGACGCCGGCGTACTGCTTCGAGTCGGCGACCCGGCGCACCAGCGCGGCGAGCTCCCACGTGCCCGGGCAGCGGTAGACGTCGACGTCACCGTCGGCCACGCCGTGGCGCACCAGGGCATCGACGGCGCCGCTCAACAGCTGCTCGGTGATGAAGCCGTTGAAGCGGCTCACGCAGACGGCGAAGCGGCCCTTGGGCGAGACGAGGTTTCCTTCGAAGAAGCGAGGCATGTGTGGGTCACCCTACCGATGAACGACGCGGGGAGCTACCGGGCTTGCGGGGCACCACGCCTGCGCCGAGCGGCAGCTGCTCGACCACCTCGAGGCCGTAGCGCTCGACGCCGACGATGGTGTTGGGCGTGTTGGTGAGCAGGCGCAGGCGGCGCACCCCGAGGTCCTGGAGGATCTGCGCGCCCACGCCGAACTCCTGCAGGCGGGTGTGGCCGGCCTTGCCCGGCACCTCTTGCTCGTTGCTGGCGGGCTTGAGCGCGAGGGCGTCGAGGCCCGAGACGTGCTTCTGCAGCACCACGATGACGCCGCGGCCCTCGACCGAGATGCGCCGGAAGGCCTGCTGCAGCGAGCTCTCGCCGGTGCACGCGTCCATCACGTCGCCCAGCAGCGTGGTGCGGTGAATGCGGGTGATGATCGGCCGCTTGCCGCTGATCTCGCCCTTCACCAGGGCCAGGTGCACCGTCGGGTCGACGTCGGTGGAGTACGCGTAGGCCTTGAAGTCGCCCCACGGCTCGCGGGTGACGAGGGTCTCGCCGATGCGCCGCACCAGCCGCTCGTGCGAGAGCCGGTAGGTGACGACGTCGGCGACCGAGAGGAGGATCAGGCCGTGCCGCTTCGCGAAGCGCTCGAGGTCGCTGCGGCGCGCCATGGTGCCGTCGTCGTTCATCACCTCGCAGATGACGCCCGCCGGCGTGAGCCCGGCCATACGCGAGAGATCGACGCTCACCTCGGTGTGCCCGGGCCGCACCAGCACGCCGCCGTTGCGCGCGCGCAGGGGGAAGACGTGGCCCGGGCGCGAGAGATCGGCCGGCTTGGCGTCGGGGCGAATCGCCGTCTTGATGGTGAGCGCGCGGTCGGCCGCCGAGATGCCGCTGGTGACGCCCTGCGCCGCCTCGATGCTGACGGTGAAGGCGGTCTGGAAGGGCGAGGTGTTGTCGGTCGCCATCAGCGGCAGGTTGAGCGCGCGCACCTGGTCTTCGGTGAGCGACAGGCAGATGAGCCCGCGACCTTCTTTCGCCATGAAGGTGATGGCCGAGGCCGTCACCTTGTCGGCTGCCATCACGAGGTCGCCTTCGTTCTCGCGGCCCTCGTCGTCGGTGACGACGACCATGCGGCCCTTGCGGATCTCGGCGATGGCCTTCTGCACCCGGGCGATCGCGGCGGCTTCGCTGCTCATGCGCGGTCCCTTGTCGGGAAAGGGCCCCCCTCGCAAGGGGATTTGCGTGCGAAGGCCGCGAGCGCAACGAGGCGCCCGCGGCCGGTCTGCAAGGTCGCCCGCTTACTGAACCGAGAAGGTGCCGCTGACGGCGCCGCCCGCCGCGAAGGTGACGGTCACCGTGCCTGCGAGGGTCGCGCCCACCTGCGTCCATTGAATGGCCGCGGTGCCCGGCACCATCGCCGAGAGCACCACGCCCTGGGTCGTCTGCTGGCTGGTGTAGAGCGCGGCCTGGAGGCCGTTGGTGGCGCCAGGGCCCGAGGGGCAGGCGTTGAGCTCGATCACCACCCCGTCACGCTGGGTGGCCGGGTTGACGATGAAGAGGGCGAGCTGGCCGTTGTCGTCGTCGATGGCGGCCGCGGCCGAGGCGAGCGAGACGGCGCCGTTGCCGAGCGCGGAGCAGGTGTTCACCGCGCCCCACGTGCCCGAGTACCCGCCGCTGCCCTGCTTCGGCGCGCAGCTGGTGGGGCCAGAGGCGGTGCACGCCCCGGCCTGGCAGACCTGACCGCGCGGGCACTGCGCGCTCGAGGTGCAGGCCGGCGTGGTGGCGACGCACTGGCCCGAGACGCAGGCCTGCCCTGCGCCGCACTGCGCGCTCGAGGTG
>JACSRE010000028.1 GCA_014879945.1 Myxococcus sp. | reverse complement strand
GTCAGCCAGTGAAGGTGGGGCGTCATCGGCAGGTGGTGCTCCAGCGCACCGAACGTGGCCACCTGTGACGAGACGAGGCGGAACACGAGCTCGGGCGTGTTCGCGCACGCCCGGCTCACCTTTCCCTCTCGCGGGATGGCGGAAATCGCCGGCTCCGGCCTTTCGTCGTCGTCGCGTACCTCACTCAGCGTGGCGCACCAGAAACCAGCTCGATGATTGGCGCCAATGCAACTCCGCTGCCCATCACGCAGCCTGCTCGTTTCGGGTACTCAGTGTCCGTCCGCCAGATTGCCGTCGGCTCGCTCGCACATGACGAGCGCGCGCGTGGCATCTGGGCGTGATGACGAACGAGAGGCAGCACCGGAAGTCGGGGTGGAAACAGTGGAGCACCGAGGAGGCGCGTGAGCGGGGTGTCGCTGAACGCGTTCGCCCGGGGGGGCTGGCCTGAGTGCGCGACGGCTGTCCTGGTGGCGGAAGCGCCTGGGCGAGTGGGCACCGGCGAGCAACGGAGCGAGCGAGCTTCGACTGGTGCCCGTCGTCACCTCGGTGGCGACCGAGGTGGTGAGCGCCAAGCCGGCGTTGACGACGATGCGGCTACCGGGCGGCGTCGTCGTGGAGTTCGACGCGACGCAGGTGTCGGCGCGGTGGGTCGCGGAGGTGGCGCTCGAAGTGACGAGGGCCGAGTAGGTGTTGCTGCTGTCGAGGGCGGTGCACGTGTACGTGGCGACGGCGCCGTGCAACCTGAGGAAGTCCTTCGAGGGGCTGACGAACGAGGTGCGGCAGGTGCTGGCGAAGGACCCGCTGAGCGGCCACGTCTTCGTCTTCCTCAACCGCCGCAAGACGCAGGTGAGGTAGCTGTTGTGGACGCGAGGTGGCTTTACCATCGTGACGAAGCGACTCGAGCGCGGCACCTTCACCTTCGCGGCACGGGTGACGACGGACGTGGCCAGCGTGGGAGTCGACGTGCATGAGTTGTCGATGCTGCTGGAGGGCATCGACGTCACCAGCGCGAGGACGTGCCGTCGACGAAGGACGTCGACGAGCTTCTCGCGCCTGCGCGACGCCGCGAAGGGCTTGGGAGGCAAGCTCGGGGATCGCGCCGCAAAGAAGGGTGCGTCGAAGGACGCGACCGCGCGCGAACGAGCGGCGGGCAGCAGACCAGCGGGACCTGTGGGGCGGCGTGTACGGGGTGCTGTCGGCATTGGGCCGGAAAGACGCCCGGGTGAGCGTGCTCCTCAAGGACGCTCGCGGGTAGAAGGTTCGTAAAGTCGAGGAGTTGGCGGTGCGCACCACCTCGGCCAGCGGTGCGGACCACTCCGGCCAGCGATGCGCATCACCGCGTTCTCCTCTGCTCAAGTCTTTCCGATGGGCCGGGATCGCGGTGTTCACCAGCATCGGTTCCGAGTTGGCCCACCTGTGGCCGAAGCGCTCATGACCACTCTCGGCGACGCACACGGGCCCACGCTGCGCTGCGATGTGCGAGGATCATGATGTGCTGGCCCGGACGCACTACTCTGCGATGGGAAATCGAATGACTCGGCTCGACGGTCCCGATTTGGGGCTGCTGGAGGGTGTCGTCAGCGAAAAAGTCCTCAGCGCGTTGCGTGCGGCGGCGGCCCAGTTGTCGTTCTTGGGCGTTCGCCATTGGGTCGTTGGCGGACTCGCGGTCGGCGCGCATGGTCACCCTCGTGCAACCAAAGACGTGGACTTCTTCGTCGGCGACGAGGCCTTCGAACACCATGGAGGAGGCCTGGTGACGATGAAGCCTGGTGTCCCGATTCAAGCCAACGGGGTCATCGTCGATCACCTGTCGGCGCAAGATGAGCCGTTCTTGTCTGAGGGGCTGCCCGGTGCCGATGTGCAGCTCGCGGTGGCGCCAATCGAGGTGTTGCTCTACCTCAAGCTCAAGTCGCCTCGTGCGAAGGACCGGGCCGACGTCATCGAGTTGATCAAGGCCGGTGCGGACGTTGCGCGAGCTCGTGCCTTCCTGGCTGCTCACGCAACGCAGTTCATTCCCGCGTTGGATCGTGCCGTCGACGAGGCCCGCGCGGAAGAGGAGTAGCCACCGAGATGTCGTTGGGGGCCTGGTCGAGCACCAGCGCGCGCCGGGAATGCTGGCGGAGCCTCAGTCGGGTGCGGTGCCGCCCAGGGCCTTCGGCGTAGCTTCGCATCCCGGACCGTCAGCCAGTGAAGTTGGGCCGTCATCGCGAGGTGGTGCTGGGACGGCGGCGGCGGCGGAGTACTCCGAGCGCGAGCAGGAGGCTGAACGACTCTCCGCCCGTGGTGCAGCCGCAGCCAGAGCCCGTTCCCGCAGGCGTCATCCCGCCGTCTGCCGAGGAGCCGCCCGCCGCTGAGCCGCCCGCTGAGCCGCCTGCCGATGCGCCACCTGATGCGCCGCCCGCAGAGCCACCCGCTGCGGAGCCACCCGCTGCG
>JACSRE010000250.1 GCA_014879945.1 Myxococcus sp. | reverse complement strand
TCCCCATCATGGGTGCCTTCACGGACTCACGACCTCGCGATCGTGAGCCGGTCGTTTCATATGGTCTCAAGTGACCGCGGAGCTGCTGGCCATGGCGAACGACCCGACTCGGCCTTGATTCGCTGTCAGCCCGCCGGGCTATCACGTTGGTGGGCTCAGCGACGGGGTAGCTCCTCGCCGTGAAAGGGTCGGCATCCTCACCGGCCCCGCCCGTTTCCTTGAGGACCGCGAGAGGAAGCGGAACATGGCCGCGCACCGCGCCAACGATCGTGTCCTCGGCCTCGAGTCGAGAGACACCGCAACCGAACGACTCAGGAAGAGGCTCGGAGAAAACGACGCAGGGCTGGTACTGGCGTGTGGTCGCGCGGTCGCCGAGATGGTCGGGGTGCTTCCCGAGGTTCGCAGGGCACGAGACCAGCTTCGCCGAAGCAGCGTTGCATTCCAGAAGTGGCAGGCGACAGTTCGGCGCCTCGAAGATGCAGGCCCCAATGGGCGGTTCGGCCTGCTCCCTCTCGAATGGCGAGGCTACCGAACAGACTCCGTCGCCGAGTACGACGGGCCAGACTTCACGGCCCGAGGTGCTGCGGACTGGTACCGGGAACGAGAGCTTCGATTTCGCCGAATGGAAGGCTGGCTGCGCGCAGCTCCGACACGGCTTCTGGTGATCATGGTCAACTACTGCGCTTGGAATTGTCGTCTTCCAGGCGTTAAGCCGGCTGCGCTTGTCGAGTGTGCCGTTGCTGTAGGACTCCAGCGAGGGACATCGGCGCGCGCAGAGTACGAGCGACGGCTGAAGGCCTGGTCCGCAGCCCGGCAATCGAGCGCGGCACCAAACTGGGCCGCACAGGCGGAAGCCGCTCATCGGAGGTCGAGGATCGCTCTCGCGCTAACCCATCAGCGACGGAGCGATGCAGGCATGGCTGGTCGAGCCCGGCCGGTCGTCAGTGACGCGGATCTGCTTTGGTTTCGGTCTGATGAGAGCAGGACCGCCTCGTGGGACCTCGATTTCTTCGCCGACGCGTTGATGCAGCAGACCGGGGGACCGAACCTGGGCATTGAGCGACGCTGGTAGGTCCCAAGGTCGATTCGAGAAACGGAATCGGTCTGGGGGCTCCGTCGGAGAGGGCCCAGCGAGATAACGGCACCATCACGAAAGGTGGTGCCAATGCTTCACAACACGACGCTGCACAGGGTTCGCGCCGCACGAGCGCGCGCCGGTCTCACCCAACTCCAACTTGCCCTGCGAACGCGACTGAGCCTCTCGACGCTGCGCAACGCAGAGCGGGGCTTGTTCACCACCGCTACGATTAGCGCCATCGCACGAGCATTGGGCGTCAGTGTCGACGAACTCATCGGCCGAAAGGCAGGTGCGCCATGAGTCTCTTCGACGCCGAACTGTTCGCGGCGATGCAGTTCGTCACCTCGAATGCGGCTGCGACGAGCAGCGCGCTCGCCGAGGCCATCCGGGTAATCAGCGCGACCGACCGCGACGACACCCGGCGCCAGCTTGAGAAGGTCGCCGAGTTCCACCGACTCTTCGCGGTTCGCGTCGCGAGCATCCTCCGCTCCATGGGAGACGGCCGATGACTGACCTTCTGATGAGTCCTTCGGTCGCCATGTGTGCTGCGCTTCACCGCCGGTTTCTGCGCGCCGAGGCGCTCTTGGAGGCGGCCGACCTTGAACTGTACGGGGCGCTTCACGAGACCACGGGCGCCGAGGCGTCGGAACTCCGAGCGGAGCGCGAGCGACTGGGCCTCGTGGCGAAGTTCGTCCGTCAGCGATGGCTGCTGGCTTGCGGCGGGACCGTCGCCCCGCTGCAACTCGAGTTGGTCCGCGTTGGCGCCTCGCTCGAGGCCCTTGACCACCCGCTGGCCACCGCGCTGGCCATTGCCGATGAGCCAGGCCAGGAGAAGCACGCCAGACTCGCCGAGTTCCTCTGGGGCCTCCGAGCTCACTCTCAGAGGGCCCAAGGGGCTCTCGAGGCCGCTGCGTGGGGTGCCCTATGACGAACCCCGAACCTGGTTCCCCTGCGCGGGACCTGCACGAGGAACCGGCCAGGCCGGCGAGTCGGGGCCCCGCCGAGAACTCAACGGACTCCGAAAGTGGTTCCCGTTCCCGGGGTAGGGCTGGAACTGGGAACCGCCTCGCCCGCGGTGGTTCCGGGAACCACGGGGAACCGGCGGGAATCACCCTCGCCTTCGTCAACTTGGCCGACTTCATCGCCAGCGCCAGGGCCGACCCGGAGTTGACCTACCTGCTGCCGGGAATCGTGCCGGACCGGGGACGCCTGCTCGTGGTGGCGCCTCCGAACGCGGGGAAGACGTGGCTGGCTCTGGCCATTGCAAAGGCCGCCTGTGGCGCCGGACGACCGGTCTTCTTCATCGAAGAGGAGGGCTCCCGGCGAAAGCTCGGCGAGCGCCTCGAGCTCATGGGCATGCCAGCCGGGGCGAGCTTCCAAATCTCGCACCTCGGAGGGCTGAGGCTCGACGAGGCCCCGACGCTCAAAGCCCTTGTCGAGAAGCTCAAGGACGCCCAGCGCCCGATGATGGTGCTCGACCCGTTGACCTCCCTGTGGAGCGGCGACGAGAACGAAACCAGCCATGCGAACCGGCTTCGGTCCTGCCTCGACGCACTCGCCAACGCGAACCCCTCCGCGCTGCTCGTGGTGCTGCATCACACCTCCAAGGCCGCTGCCAACGGCGACGGACACGAAATCAACGCCGCCCGTGGCAGCTCCGTCTTCGGCGCCTGGGCCGACGTCCAGTTGAACCTGAGCCACGCAGACGGCGGGAAGGACTGCATCGCGTTGTCCGTGAAGGTCGCGAAGAATCGCGACGGAGAACGCGGCCAGAGGGGCAGTGTGCGCATTGACCTCGACAACGGAGAAGTGACGCTCGACAACTCCAAGGATGCGGCCGACGAACTCGCCGAGCGCATCCTCGCATCGTTGAGAGACGCCCCGGGCGGACTCACGAAGAACGGAGTCGCGAGGTGTGTGAAGGGCAAGCGAGCCACGGTGCTTGATACGGTGGACGCCCTCCTTTCGGCAGGCCGCATCACCAAAGTGGGGGACGGTTTCAGGCTCCCGGAGGTGAAGCCGTGAGCGCCCCATTCGAACCCGGCCTCTGGCGAGTCCGCGACGTCGCCCGGTTCCTCTCCATGTCGGTGAGCTGGGTCTACAAAGAGACCGAGGCCGGGCGGCTCCCGTGCGTGCGCATTGGCGCGGCGCTCCGGTTCTCGCCCGAGCAGATGCGCGGGTACCTGGCCAACCTGGAGCGGGGCAGGGTGCTCACCCTTCCTCGCCGGCCCGCCGCGGGCCCCGACCCGGCGTCGGAGTGACGCGGTACGCTCCCCAACGAGGACACGAGGAACCCATGGCAACGGTCTTTCCGAGAGATGGCGGGTGGGTGGTGAAGTGGAAGAACGCCGCCGACCGCTGGGTCACCGAACGGACGAGCTGCGCGACCAAGGCCGAGGCGAAGGCCTACGTCCGCCGTCTCGAGCAGCTCGCGGCCGAGCAGCGCAACGGGCTCGCCCGCATGGAGCGGCCCACGCTGATGACCTTCGGCGAACTCGTCGACTGGCACACGGAGCATTTTGGTGACGTCACCCGCTCCGCGTCCGACGCACTGCTCGGAGCCCGCCACGTCCGCCCCGCGCTCGAGTCGGTCCCGCTCATCGAAGTCACGAGCGCCCGCCTTGACGAGCTGCTCACCCGCAAGCTGCGGGAGGGGCTGGCCCCGAAGACCATCAACAACCTGCGCTCATGGGTGTTGGGCCTCTTCAACCGCGCCACGCAGCGTGAGCTCTGGTTCGCAGCGAACCCGGCGCAGGCCGTTCCCCGACGCAAGGTGCCCAAGCGCGTCCCCGCGTACCTGAAGCCTGACGAGGTGCGCCTGATGCTCCCCCAGGTGCCTGCTCGCTGGCGCGCGTTCTTCGCCACGGCCGTCTACACCGGTATGCGCCGCGGAGAGATTGCCGCGCTCCAGAAGCGTGACGTCGACCTCGAGGGCGGCTCGCTCACCGTCACGCGAAGCTGGGACTCCGACACCACCAAGGGGCGCCGAGCCCGAGTCATCCCGATTCACCCCGAGCTCAAGCCGTACCTCGTCGAGTCGATGCGCTCGAAGTCCGAGCTCGTCTTCCCCGACTCGGAAGGCAAGCTGCTGAACGAGCATTGCGACCTGCCACGCCTCCTCCGGTCTGCGCTGAACCGTGCCGGCATCGTCGAGGGGTGGACCCTCAAGTGCCGCGGCTGCGGGCACCAGGAGAAGTCCGAGAAGGACGACGTGCGCCCGTGTCCGAAGTGCGGGTTCGCCTACTGGCCCTCGCCCAGGCCCCTCAAGGTCCGCTTTCACGACCTGCGCCACACGACCGCGACGCTGCTCCTCAAGGCCGGCGTCTCGCTGTCCGTCGTTCAGCGCATCCTGGGGCACACCAGCCCGCTGGTGACGTCCGAGGTGTACGGGCACCTCGACCTCGACGACATGCGCGCCGGCGTCGAGAAGCTGTCCTTCCAGCCCCTCGAGCAGCCCCTCGCCGAGGTGCTCGCCATCGCCGTCAACGACAGCGCCCACGACGCTCGCGTTGAGCTCCGTGGTGCGCCGGTGGTGCGGAAGCCCCAACACGAGCCCTCCGGCCCCAGCGCGCACGCCAGAGAACACGACGCATCACGCGCGGTTGCAGCGAGTGGGCCCAGCAGGATTCGAACCTGCAACCAAGCGGTTATGAGCCGCCAGCTCTACCGTTGAGCTATAGGCCCGGTAGTCGTCGCCTCGATACCACACCCGACAACGCCGCCTCACCGACGAACGCGTGCGTGGGTTCCCGACAAAAAGTACAAGCACCCCCGTGCCCCGCCGCGAGAAGACGAGCCGCGCTCCAAGCGCTCCGGCAGCCGAGCCGGTGCCGCCCCAGCGGCGTGACACGTACCACCACGGCGATCTGCGCAACGCGCTGGTGGCCGCCGCCGTCGAGCTCGTCGAGGGCTCCTCCCCCGAGGAGCTGACCCTGCGCGAGGTGTCGCGCCGCGTGGGCGTCAACCACCGCGCCGCCTACCGCCACTTCGAAGACAAGACCGCGCTGCTCGCCGCCGTCGCCGAAGACGGCTACCGCGGCCTGCTCGCCGCCATGGAGTCGGCCCTCCAGCGCGCCTCCAAGACCGACGCCGCCGAGCGCCTGATGGCCCTCGCGGTCGCCTACGTCTCGTTCGCCATCGATCAGCCCGCCCGCTACCGCATCATGTTCGGCCGGCGGCTCAACGAAGACGGCCGCTTCAACACCCTCGAAGATCTCGTGGCCCGCGCCTACAGCCTGCTCGCCGGAGAGCTCCGCGCGGGGCAGGTCAGCAAGCAGTTCTCTGACACCCCGGTGCGCGAGCTGGCCTTCGGCGTCTGGTCGCTCACCCACGGCTTCGCCAGCCTCGCCATCGTGCGCCGCCTCAAGGTGAAGCGCGCGCTCGTCGACAGCTGGGCCCGCCAGGTGTTCGCCCCCTACATCGAGGGCCTGGCTCGCTGAGGCCGCCTTGCGCTGGCCGGTCGAGGTCGCTAGTGTCTCCAGCGGAGACATGAGCCATGGCCACCCCCGTTCGCATCAGCGCCACTGACGGCTACGCCCTCGGCGCGAGGCGCTACGGCGACCACTCGGCGGGCCCGTGGGTCGTCATCGCCGGCGCGACGGCCGTGAAGCAGGCGTACTACGCGCGCTTCGCGGCCTGGCTGTCGCTGCAGGGCTGCACCGTGTTGACCTTCGACTACCGCGGCATCGGAGACTCCCGCCCGGGGCAGCTCCGTGGCTTCGAGGCCCGCCTGCGCGACTGGGGTGAGCGCGATCTCGAGGGCGTGCTGCGCTTCTCACTCAAGGAGAAGGGCTCACGACCGCTTCACCTCATCGGCCACTCCGTCGGAGGGCAGCTGCTCGGGCTCGCCACGAGCAACGACGGGCTCGAGCGCGTGCTCACCGTCGGCTCGCAGAGCGGCTACTGGGGGCACTGGCCGGGCGTCTCTGCCTGGCGCATGGCGGCCACCTGGTACGGGCTGATGCCGGTGCTCGGAAACGTGGTGGGCTACATCCCCGGCAAGCTGGGCATGGGCGAAGATCTGCCCGGCGGCGTCGCGCTCGAGTGGGCGCGCTGGTGCCGCCACCCCCACTACCTGCTCGGCGATGGCGTCTCACGCGAGGGGTTCGAGCGCCTGCGCGCGCCCCTCAAGGCCATCAGCATCGACGACGACGACTACGCGCCCTCTCAGGCGGTGGACTGGCTCCACGCGCTGTACACGAACGCGCCGCTCGAGCGGCACCACGTCACGCCCCGCGAGCTCGGCGCCCAGGCGATCGGCCACTTCGGCTTCTTCCGCTCGGCGTTTCAGGACTCGCTCTGGCGGCAGGTGACGGGCTTCTTGATGCCCCGCTCGCCCACGGTGCCCACCGGTGCGCCGGCGGCACCCGTCGCCTGAGGAGCGCCACCCCTTCTGCCTTCAGCCGCGGCGCCTGCTTCGCGAGCATCTCCTTCGCCACGGTGCCGTCGCTCTTGATCACCCGCCACCACGGCACGTCGTCGAGCGCGTGGAGGGCCTGGACGACCGCGCGCGATGCTCCCGGCTTGCCCGCCAGCAGCGCCACGAGCGCGTAGCCGGCCGTCTGCCCCCGCGGAATCGACGAGACGGCCTGCGCCACGGCCCGTTGCCACTCACTGCGAGACACGGGTGCGCCTCGCCGTCGCGTCGTCGTCGCCGGCCACGGGCCCGACGGGCGTGAGGTCCTGGCGGCGCACGGCCTCCATCGCCTCGGAGATCGCCCCCAGCTCGTCGTTGAGCCGCTGCACGCTCGCCTTCACGCCCTCGAGCTGAACCGTGGTGGAGCTCGACTTCGCCACCGACACCCGCGTGCGGAGTTCCTGCAGGTGCACCAGGAGCGAGGTGTACTCGCCGTCGACGCGCTCGGTGATCACCAGCAGCTGGCGCAGCGCCTCTTCCTGCGACGCCATGGAGCGCAGCGCCTCGCCCAGCCGCTGCTTCGTCTCGGGGTCGGTGGAGGCCTCGCTCCGCGCGGCCAGGGCTTCATGTTGCTGGTGCACCGCCGCGAGCCGGCCCTGCGCGTCCTCCGCGAGGAGCTGTTGCCGGCGCAGGTCGAGCGACTTCAGCGTCGCGCGCATGCTGGCCACGGTCTGCTGCGGGTCGCTGACGAAGGCGCGCACGGCCTCGGGCGCGGCGGCGAGATCGGCCAGGAGCGAGTCGCAGAGCGTGTCGACCTCGTGCGGCCGCGCGAGCCGCGGCGCCTCCACGAACGTCTCCTCGGCCTCCGCGGCCTTCGCGCGGCGTCGCTTCGCCGCCCCGGTGAGCTGGCCCACGCCGCCCAGCCCCAGCCCCAGGGCGACAAACACCATCCACCACATCTGGGGGTTCACCAGGCCCATCACCGCGCACACCACGGCCGCGATGAGGAACATCACGCCGCCGGCGGTGGTGGGCTCCTGTCGTTTGCGGTCTGCGCGGAGCTTGCGCAGGCGCTCACGCTTCTCGGCGCGCGCCTGGTGCAGCTCGCTCTTCTCGGCCAGCTTCGTGAGCGCCTCGCCGACCTTCGCCTCGAGCCGGTGGGTCAGCTGGTCGAGGACCTGGGCGCGCTCGCCCCGCGTTCGCTTCTCCCAGGCCTCGATGTCGCTGACGAGCTGCTCACCCAGCTTCTCGAGACGCCTCTGCAGGTCGGTGTCCGCCATGAACGAGCCTCGGCGCTCGTCATCCCACGAGCGTTCTCGTCGCGCGAGCCGGCCGTGAAGGTTCCATGAAGAAACGGTGTCGCGACGGTGCGAACACCCACCGGGCGCGCGGGGTCTTCTTCAGGACAGGAGGCAACACCATGTTCCGAATCGCCCTCGTCGCCGTCTTCTTCGCCGTCACCGCTGGGTGCGCCGCGGCGCGCGCCGAGCAAGTCGCGCTCCAGCCGATGGCCTTCGAGGCCGGGCCGCCCGCGCCCGCGGTCCTCACCGAGAACCACTTCTCACGCGACCGGGGCGCCATCGGCGAAGGGGAGCTGCGCGCCATCCTCTCGGCCCCCGTCTTCCTCGAGGAGCACGCCCGCGTCGGTGTCTTGCCGGTGGCGGTTCGGTACGCGGTTGACGACGAGGTGCCGCTCGAGGCCGCGCCGTCGGCGCTGGTGGAGTCGCTGGAGGCGTCGGGCCTGGTCGAGCTCGCCACTGAGATCTCGAGCGAGTGGCCGAACGACCGCGGCGTCGCGGGGCTGCGCGAGCTGGCGGCCCGCTACCGCACCGAGTACCTGCTGCTGTACCGCCACCGCTTCGTCGACGCGACGCGGCCCAACCCCGCGGCCGCCTCGTACCTCACGCTCATCGCGGCGCTCTTCGTGCCCGGCACCACGGTGGAGTCTGCGGGCGTGCTGGAGGCGACGCTCTTCGACGTGAAGACCGGCACCATCCTCTTCACCGTCAACGAGCGGGTGCGCGCCGAGTCGAGCTCGACGCCGCTGGGAGTGGAGCGCGCGTCGCAGCTGCAGCGCCGCGCGCTCGTGGCCGAGGGCGTCAAGCGCTTGTCCGACCAGGTGTTGCTGCGCATGCGCCGCCTGGTGGCGTCGTGTCCAGGGGCGGGCGAGCAGGCGGTGAGCGCGGCGGCGCCTCGCTGAACGCGCGGCCGAAAACTGGCTCGTGTCGCAGCCTGTCGCACACTGAAGCTGGTGAGTGGACTGCGCCTCCTCGTCTGCACCCTGGTGCCCGTGCTCGGGAGCGCGTGTCTGACGACGTCTGCGAGCGGCTCGGGCTTCGCGCCGCGCGCGCACCGGGAGCTCGACCTCGACGCCTCGGGCGAGGTGCGGCACCGCGTCGAGAAGGGGCAGACGCTCTACCGAATCGCGAAGACCTACGGGCTCTCGGTCGATGAGCTGATGCGCGCCAACGGCATCGACGACCCGCGCGAGCTCAAGGCCGGCGAGGCGCTCCTCATTCCCGGCGCGCAGAAGCCCACGCCGAAGGTCGTCGAGGCCGACGCTCCGGAGCCGACCCCGCCCAGCCGCCCGCTGGCGCCGTCGCAGGAGAAGCGGCAACCGAAGGCGGTCAAGGTGGGCACCTCGAACGGGCCCCTCTCCTGGCCGCTGCGTGGCGTGCTGTACGCGCGCTTCGGGCGCAAGGGGAAGGAGCCACACGACGGCATCGACCTCGCCGCGCCCGCGGGCAGCCCGGTGAAGACGGCCGCGCCCGGCACCACGCTCTACGCCGGCGAGCAGAAGGGCTACGGCCTCATCGTCATCGTGCAGCACGAGGGCGAGCTGGTGACGCTCTACGCGCACAACCGCGACGTGCGCGTGAAGACCGGCCAGAAGGTGAGGGCGGGCCAGGTGGTCGCCACCGTGGGCGACTCGGGCAAGACGAGCGGGCCCCACCTGCACTTCGAGGTGCGGCGCGAGGGCGTTCCCATCGACCCGCTGACGGTGCTGGGGCCCGTGCCCGCCGCCGAGCCGCTCAAGGCCGACCCGTCGCTCGCGGCCCAACGCTGAGCGGAAACCACCGGGGCCCATACTCGGCCGCGCCGTGCGTGGTGACGGCGGTGGGGGCCGCTCCGCTCGCGCGCATCACGAACACGTCGGCGCTGCCCGCCCGGTCGGACACGAAGGCGATGAAGCGGCCGTCGGGGCTCGGCCTGGGGAGCTGATCGTTGCCCGGCCCCGCCGACGTCCACAGCGTCTTTCGGCTGGCGACCTCGACGCGCGCGACCCGCGACTGCCCCTTCACCCGCACCGTCACCAGCACCGACCTGCCGTCGGGCATCCACACGGGGTCTGCCTCGGTGTCGTCGGCGCCCCGGCGCTCGGACATCAGCCGGGCCACGCCGCGGCCATCGAGCCGCTGCACGAAGACCCGGTCGCTGCCCTCCCGGTTCGAGACGAAGGCGAAGCGCTGGCCGTCGGGCGACGGCACGGCGCCGAAGTCCTCCAGGTGAAAGGCCGTCAGTTGCGTGGGCGCGCCGCCGTCGCGCGGCTGCAGGTACACCTCGGGGTCGCCGGTCGACGAGTTGGTGAAGAGCACCCGCTGGCCGTCGATGGTGAAGGCCGGCTGAAAGGAGCCGGTCTGCCCCAGCTCCCCGAGGGGACGAGGGGCCTCGCGCCCGTCGAAGCCCACCACCGCGACGCTGGCGACGTGGGTGAGCGACGCCTCGAAGACGACGCGCTGCTCGTCGCTCGAGAGCACCGCGGCGTGAGACTTCTCCATCGCTGGCGCCACGTCGCGCGCGCCGCCGTCGAAGAGGCTCACGGCGATCAGCTGCTCCGAGGGCTCCTCGACGCGCGACACCAGGGCCTCGCCTGCGCGCCACGCGACGTCCTGCAGGTGGTGCGCGGCGGGCCCGGTCGTCAAGGCCCGCTCCTCCACCCCGTCCCACCGGTGGAGCTGGGGCGCGCCAGAGCGCTCCGACGAGAAGACGAGCCCCAGGCCCGCGTCGCGGAGCTCGGCCAGCAGCCCCGTGCCCTGCCGCGCCTCGACGAACACCGGCTCGAGCGCGAGGGAGCCGCCCGCGTCTTCGAGGGCCGACCCGAGCCCCGGCTCGACGAGCGCGACGCTCGCGTCTTCGACGGCCGCCCCGAGGCCTGCGTCGATGACCGCGACGCGCTCCCGGCACGAGGCCAGGAGCAACGTCAGGCACAGCGCCCTCACCGAACGCGCAGCGCGTCGGCCACCACGACCTTGCCGCTCGCCGACCAGCGCGAGAGCACCACCTTGTTCCAGCCGGCCGTGAAGTTGAACCGGCCCACGGTGTTCCACTTGCCGCCGTTGAGCGCCTGGTTCATCGAGCCCTCGCCGACCTTCACCCCGGCCGCGTTGAAGGCCACGAACGTCGCATCGGGAGACCTGTCGGACGCCGCCGTCCACCATGCGTCGATGCTACGCGCGCCGGCCGCGTCGAGCTTGAAGAAGAACGCCGCCCCATCGCTCACCGGCGCCGTCGACGCGTACCAGTAGCCGCTGCCGTAGTAGCCCGCGACGTTGGTCGAGCTCTTCCAGTTGCTCGACACCTGGAGGTAGCCGCGCGCCTGGTTGTTGTTCGCGTTGTTGCTGTCGATGGTGATGGCCGCAGGCGCCGGGGTCGGCGTCGGGGTGGGGGGCGGCGTCGGCGTGGGCGTGGGCGTCGGCGTGACGCCGCAGAAGGCGTTCACCTTGGCGAGGTACGACGTCCACGGCCAGTTGCGACCCGGGTCGGTGCGGTTCCACGGCTGGAGCTGACCGTGGCCGACGATGTGGAAGCGGTCGCGGGGAATGCCGTGGTCCTGGGTGATGTCGCACACCAGCCGCGCCGAGGCGTCGATCTGCGTGCCGGGCCACGACGACTGCGACGCGAAGCCCGCGTGCTCGATGCCGACGGTGAAGTTGTTCGACGACACCCCGTTGAGGTCGCAGCGCTTGCCGGAGTTGCGGCTGCACGCGTAGTCGGCCGCGATGTGCCAGGCCTTCGACGACTCGCGCACCAGCTGAGAGACCTCGCGGCCGTCGCTGCTGACGACGTAGTGCGCCGAGGCGCCCGCCCGCGGGTTGGCGAGCCAGCCGTAGCAGCCCGAGTACGCGCCCTCGCAGGTGTGGATGATGACCATCGAGACCCGGCCCGAGCGGGCGCTGAAGTTGGGCGAGGGGCGCCACACGCCGCGCTCGTAGTCGGGGGCGCGCGAGAGGCCCTGCGCCACGGTGGCGATCTCTCCGACGGCGGCCTCGAGCTCGAGCGCCTGCCCGCTGGCGGCCACCTCGTCGCTGAGCGCACCGACGCCTTCGGTGATCGCGCCGAACACCTCGCCCTTCACGAAGGCCTGCCGCGCCTGGAAGTCTTCGATGCGCGAGTAGCCGGCGACCACCGGCACCCAGTTGATGAGCTTTTGGCGATCGAGCCCCTGCGCGGTGGCCTCGGCGTCGAGCCACGCCGCGGCCGCGCGCACGTTGGCGGTGACGTCGGCCTTCACCTGCTCGGCCGTCACCCCGGCCAGCGAGGCGCCCTTCGTCAGCACGTCGCCGCCCAGGCCCATCAGGCCGACTGCGTCGGGCGCGTTCTCGAAGTCGATTTCGGCCGACACCATCTCGTTGCGCGTCGACGCCCAGCCGATGGCCTTGAGCAACACCGCCGGCACCTTGAACTCGTCACCTGCGGCCTGGAAGACCGGGTCGAGGGTGGCGTCGGTGCGAAGGTTCGCCTCTTCGCTCCAGCCCAGCTCCCGGTCGGGCTGGTCGGCATCGACGGCGGGCGTCTGCAGCGAGGCCTCGCCCGTGCCGCAGGCCGCCAGGGCCAGCGTCATTCCAGTCAGCGACATCCAGAGTGTCCGATTCATGGTCATCCCCTTGTGCGGCATGGTGAAACCCGAAAGTTTCACTGTGTTCTCAGGGGGATAAGGCAGGAAGCGGGCCAGCCGCTGAACGCTGGTCATGGGTGAGCGGGAGGCCCCGTGCGGTGGCGATCAGACCGCTCATGTCCGAACTTCCGACACCAGGTGTTCAGCCCGCTGATCAGCGTAGATGTGGGCACGCTGTCAGATGGCGTGACAGTGTTTCGCTCTCCGTGAGAAACCGTCACCGAAGGGCGACAGCGTCTTTGGGAGGAGCTGGAAGCCGATGACCCGCAGACTCATGTCGTTGGCGGTGCTGGTGCTGATGGGCTGCCCGAAGCCGCCGCCGCCGAAGGTGGTGGTGCCGCCGCCGCCGCCCGACCCGGCCGCCGAGGTCCGCGCGCTGGTGAAGTTCGTCTACACCACGCTCGAGGGCGGAGACCCTGATCCGCTCAAGGCCGTCGTCGCCGCGGACGTGATGGTCTTCGGCGTGGGCCCCAGCGACACCTGGGCGCAGCGAGACCCGGTCATCAACTTCCTGCGCCAGGACCTGCTCTCGATCGGCCTCGACACCGAGGTGCTGCGAATCCGCTCCGGCCGCGTCGACGTGGGCATTGCCGCGTCGGAGCAGTCGGCCTGGTTCTGGGACCTGCCGCGCGTCGAGTACGAGCGCAAGGGCAAGGGCAAGGTGCAGACCTGGCTGGCGCGCGTGACCGGCCACGCCATCAAGCGCGACGGCGCCTGGCTGATCGACGCGGTGCACGTCAGCCTCGGCGTGCCCGACGAGAAGATCTACGCCAGCGACGCGGCGAAGAAGTACCTGCCCCCCGCCGACGTGCTGGCCGAGCGGGGCAAAGACAGCGACGAGCTGGTCGGCCTCTCGCGCCGAATCCTCGACGAGGTGGTGGTGAAGGTCGATCGCACCAGCGACCGGCCCGAGGTGGTGCTGCTGGGCACCGGGCCCACCGAGGTGTTCGAGGGCGGCAAGGCCTTCAAGGACCTGGTTCGGCCGAAGCTCGCCGAGATCAAGAAGGCGGTGTTCTCGTACAAGGTCGACGGGCCGGTGCGCGCCCGCCTCGCGCCCGGCGGGGGCACCGGCTGGGTCGCGGCGAACGTCGTGCTGCGCCTGGGCGCGGGCAAGAAGCAGCAGGTGCTCCCGCCGTTTCGGGTGCTGTGGGTCTTCGCCGAAGAGAAGGGCCTGTGGAACCTGGTGAGCGAGCACCAGTCGCTCGCGCTCAAGCAGGAGCTGCGCAGCCCCGCCGATGACGACGCCATCAAGGCCTTCGAGGCCATCGACGCCGTTCGCCGGGCGCGCACCGACAAGAAGCCGGCGCGCGAGGCGCCCGACGCCGGGGCCCCCGCGACGTCAGGGAAAGGGGGCACCGTGAGGGCCGCCCCCGACGGCGGCGTCGGAACCTTCGACTAGAGCGCCGAACAGGTTAGGTCACGCCGCGCGAAGCTGTCGCCCCTCGCGCTGCTGACGGGCGATGA